>JAUWXC010000039.1 GCA_030616565.1 Methanocellales archaeon
GCGCTGAAAAAGGCAGGAATGGTACCATCAAGATGGACAAAGACCTCACGATGCATGCGCTCACGTAAAGCGTGCTCGCGCCCGCTTTTTTATCATTTTTCCATGGCTCTTTTTCGTTGAAGTACTGGTTGCCAAGCGATGCCAAACCCATCACACTCGCCATGGCCTTCTTGAACTCGCAGTTTTGGATGTATCTTCCAACGATGTCTACCGTTGTGCTGATTTCCTTTAGTACCGATTTGTCCCTTGGGTCAAGGGTGCCTGGTCCTGGTATCACGCCATCATAGAAGCGATCGATAAACGTCAGTACCCTGTGCGCGAAGTTGCCCAACGTCGATACGAGTTCCTCATTATTTCTTCGTTGAAACTCAGCCCAGGAGAAGTCCGCATCCTTGGACTCTGGCATGTTGATCGATAAACAATATCGTAATGGATCAGGATCAAAATGTTCTAGGTATTCATCAAGCCAGACTGCATAGCCCTTGCTGGTAGAAAACTTGTCACCTTCAAGGTTTAAGAATTCGTTTGCGGGCACATTGGTCGGGAGATTTAACTCACCATGACCTAACAACATCGCCGGCCATATGATCGTATGAAAGGGAATGTTGTCCTTTCCGATGAAGTAGTATGTCTCAGTATCAGGAAATTTCCACCACTTGACCCACCCGTCCGGGTCGCCTTTGTTGATGAAATGTTCCTTCGTCGCAGAGAGATAACCGATGACCGCTTCAAACCACACATATATGACCTTGTCTTCAGCCCCCTTAATCGGCATAGGGATGCCCCACTCCAGGTCACGTGTGATGGGTCTATCTCGCAACCCCTCTTTTAGCCAGTTGATGGTGAATTGATATACGTTAGGACGCCACACATCCTTCTTCGATTCTATCCATTTTATGAGTCTATCCTGAAACGCGGAGAGTTTAAAGAAGTAATGTGTTCTCTCTCGTATTTCTGGAGCTGACCCGCAATGTTTACAGCGCGGGTTTACAAGCTCTGTAGATTCAAGCGTCCTGCCGCAGGCATCGCACTGATCTCCTCTTGCCTCTTCAGCGCCACATTTTGGGCATGTGCCCTCTACATACCTGTCTGGCAAAAATCTCCTGCATTTCGGGCAGTAAAATAACTTCATACCTTTTTTATAGATGTAGCCATTCTTGAATAACGTTAAGAAGAACGCCTGCGCTGCTTTGCGATGATTGTCGGTAGTCGTCCGTGTGAACAAATCATAAGAACAGCCAATGTCTTCCAGCGAGCGCTTGATGACCTTGTAATATTTGTCGACAATTTCTTTGGGTGCGCATCCCTCCTTATCCGCCTGCACTGATATTGGTGTGCCGTGTTCATCTGTTCCTGATACCATCAGCGTTTCATTGCCAGCCATCCTGTTATATCTGGCAAAGATGTCCGCTGGTAAATAAGAGCCGGCCAAATGCCCCAGATGTAAAGGTCCATTGGCATAGGGCCATGCAGTTGTTACGAGAACCTTCTTGCTCATCTAGGTGGACTCCTGCCCATTAATAAGACAAAGTCGATATATAAGGGTATTTCTGAAAAACGCTCGCCCTCTAATACAACATAGCTCAATTTAGTTTGGGAGTGTCACAGCATCCCTTTTATGCTCGGCACGCCCTTTCTTCGTGGGTCTATCTGGGTGGCGTTATCCAAAGCCAAGGCTAGCGCCTTAAACAGTGCTTCGCTCTTATGGTGGTCGTTCTTTCCATCCAGTAGTTTTGCATGTAGATTCATCTTGGACTCGGATACGAGGGTTTCGATGAAGTGAGGGATCATCTCAACGCTCAGACCTTCAATGCTCTTTCTCTTGAAGCCCATGTCCAGGGCGCAATGACTTCTACCACTTATGTCTACTGAAGCCAACACGAGCGCGTCATCCATGGGAATTATGGCAAATCCAAACCGCCTTATGCCCGCTTTATCCTTCAGGGCTTTCTTAAAAGCCTCTCCGAGCAAGATGGCAACGTCTTCCACGATGTGATGCTCATTGTCTCCAGACGCCTTTATACTCAAGTCAAACAATCCGTGCTTGGCAAAGCTCGAAAGCAGATGGTCAAAGAATTTTATGCCCGTGTTTATGTCATAATCCCCTTTTCCATCTACGTTCAAAGATATTTTGATGTCAGTCTCCTTTGTCCTCCTTTCCACCTCAGCAGTTCTCATTCCACCACCTTCATCGCATCTTTTAACGTGAAATTGCCCTTATAAAGCGCGGTTCCCACGACAGCACCAGCCGCGCCAGCATCTCTGATGGCGATCAAATCGTCCAGGGTTGCGACACCCCCGGATGCGATAACCGGGATGTGTACTGCCTGGACCAACGCCCTGATCGGTTCTGGGTCTATTCCGCGCAACAATCCCTCGACGTTCACATTGGTGAAAAGTATGGAGCCAGCGCCCAATTGTTTCATCTGCGTGCCTAACTTTACCGGGTTAACACCTGCACCCCTTCTCCATCCTTCAATCATGACTTCGTTGTTTCTCGTATCCAGAGCAACCATGATACACTCGCCCCCATATTTATCTGCCAATCTTTTAACAAGTGCCGGGTCTCTCACTGCTGCAGTCCCCATGATGATTCTGTCAACGCCCAGATTAAGAAGGGCTACCGCATCCTCATAGGAGCGTATGCCCCCTCCAACCTGGATTGCCACAGAACATGTTTCCACAATTTGTTTGATTAAATGCGCATTTTTCCGCGTCCCTTCAAATGCGCCATCTAAATCCACCAGATGCAGACGTTTGGCGCCCTCCTCAACCCAGCGCATGGCCGCTCCCACTGGATCCTCCAAGGAAATCGTCTCCGTGCCGGGTATGCCCTGAACAAGTTGCACGCATTTGCCGTCCTTTATGTCAACAGCGGGGACCACCTCGAAACTCACCGCACCATCCTCTCTATCGGTACGACCAAGATATCCTTTGCGCCAGCCCTTTTAAGCTCATTTATGATGGTGAATACGTCCTCCTCATCTACAACCGCATGCACTGCTACCGTCGGTGTACCAGCTTCCACCTGCATCACCGTCGGTCCTGCCAGTCCAGGCATCACCTCCTTCACTTTTTTGAGCGCTTCTTTTGGCACGTTCATCATGATATATCGTTTCCCTTCTGCCTGAATCACGCTTTCCAGAGCTGTTTGAATATCCTTTATCTTCTTCCTATTTCGCTTCATACTCTCCTTGTTGGCAATCAGTCTGGCTGAAGTCGACAGTATGCTCTCAACCATCGTTAGTCGATTGACCGCTAAGGTCGTGCCGGAACTCGTTAAATCAACAATGGCCTCTGCAATGCCAACATGCGGTGTTATCTCGGTAGCGCCGGATACTTCCACGATTTTGACATCGACCCCTTTCTCCTTGAAGAACTTGCCGGCAAGATTGGAGAATTCAGTTGCAACTCTCTTGCCCCTCAAATCGCCCGCTGCCTTTATTTTAGAGTCGTCTGGCACAGCCAGCACCAGCTCAGCTACCCCAAATTTGAGGTCGAGTAGCACCTCCACGTTGGCACCAGTTTCCATGACTAAATCATAACCGGTCACGCCTATGTCTGCAGCGCCGTCCTGCACGTATTCAGGAATGTCCTGCGCCCTCGCAAACAGTATATCTATTTCTGGATCGAGCGTTTTCGCGAACAGCCTTCTCATGTCCGCATCGATGGTGCGCAACCCGGCTCGCTCGAATAGCTGGATGCATGGCTCATACAGCCGTCCTTTGTTGGGCAGTGCGATTTTCATATTATCCTCAATGTAACCAATTAATCACATATGAAGTTTTGTTATCTTTATATAATCCTACACTATAGCTAAGTAGGGTTCGCATGCCAGACATACTGATCAAAAATGGGCGCATCCTAACGCCGAAGGGTTTTGTTGAAAAGTCGCTGTTAATCGAAGACGGGATTATCACGAGCATTGGCGGAAAAGATGTTGCCGAATATGTAATAGATGCAAAGGGCAACATCGTGATGCCTGGATTGATCAATGCGCACACACATCTGGGCATGACGTTGTTCAGGGGCTACGCCGACGATCTTCCGCTGAAGGAGTGGCTCACCGAACACATATGGCCGATCGAGGCCAGATTGACAGATGATGACGTGTATGCTGGAACGCTGCTCGGTTGCCTTGAAATGATAAAATCTGGCACGACCGCCTTTGCGGACATGTACATCAGAATGGATGGAGCCGCCAAGGCAGTAGAAGCGTCTGGGCTCAGAGGCGCGCTATCCTATGGCATGATCGAGCTGGGGGATGAAGAGAAAGGTGAGAAGGAACTCAAGATCGGCAAGGAGTTCGTCAAGAAGTGGAACGGTGCCTCTAATGGCAGGATAACCGCTATGTACGGTCCGCATGCACCCAACACGTGCTCTCCAGAGTTTTTAGCACATGTGAGAGAGCAGGCAGATGAAGATGGCGTGGGGATTCACATCCATGTATCTGAGACAAAGGCAGAAGTGGATCAGATAAAGGCGCAGTACGACATGAGTCCTGTTAAATTACTGGACGATATCGGTTTCTTGAGACATGATGTCCTGGCTGCGCACTGCGTCTGGCTCTCGCCAGAGGATATTCATACCCTAAAGAAGGGTAACGTCAAGATAGCACACAATCCGACCAGCAACATGAAACTCGCATCTGGAGTTGCGCCGATTCCTGAGCTCCTTGAGGATGGGGTCACCGTCGGATTGGGGACGGATGGATGCGCATCGAATAATACCCTCGACATGTTTCATGAAATGAAGATGGCGGCATTGCTCCACAAAGTTCATAAACTCGATCCAACCGTAATACCCATGCAGAAAGCGCTGGAGATGGCAACGGTTGATGGTGCTCTCTCCCTAGGACTCGATACGGGCGTCATCGCAGAGGGTAAAAAAGCCGATATCATCATCGTGGATATAAACAAGCCCCATTTGACACCAAAGCATGATTTAGTCTCGCACTTGGTCTACTGCGCTAAAGGTAGCGATGTATCCACAACCATCGTCGATGGAAAGATATTGATGGAGGACTACGAGGTCAAGATATTCGATGAGGCGGAGATAATGGCTAGGGCAGAAGAAAGGGCAAAAGACCTGATGGGGCGCTGATCGCTTATGTTTTATATACTGTCATCGTACTTCCTAAAGGTGGTTAGATGTTAACATTCGTTGAACACGCCATCAGATTGTGCAAAAAGGTGAATTCGCTGGTTTCAATCATAATCTCGGCCTTGGCTGTGATAGTTGCGGTGCTAAAATTGATCGAGGCAATTCAATCCACAAAGGAAGAAACGAAACATGAAGAGTGAGGCCAGACAGGGCGACCTAAAAATAGAGTGGGCAAGAGAGCACATGCCCGTTCTCGGAGAGATACGGAAGCAGTTTGATAAAGACAAACCCCTTAGGGGACATACCATTGGAATGGCGCTTCACGTTGAGGCTAAGACCGCCGTGCTGGTCGAGACCTTGGCGGCAGGGGGCGCGAAAGTCGCCATCACGGGTTGCAACCCTCTGAGCACGCAGGATGATGTGGTGTTAGCGCTACGCAAGAGGGACATACCATGCTATGCAAAACACGACTGTTCTACCGAGGAATATTACCATGCCATCGATGAGGTGCTAAATCACGGACCGGACGTCACCATCGATGATGGCGCTGATCTCATCTTCAAGATTCATAGCGACCGCAAAGAATTAATCCCGGACATAATCGGTGCATGCGAAGAGACGACGACCGGTGTGCACCGCCTCCGGGCAATGCAGGCTGAGGGTGCGCTGAAATTCCCAGTGATCGCGGTAAACGATGCCAAGACGAAGTACCTGTTTGATAACCGGTATGGCACTGGCCAGTCAACGTTGGACGGAATTATCAGGACGACAAATTTGTTGATCGCGGGCAAGAACGTCGTCATAGCTGGATACGGGTGGTGCGGCAGGGGGGTCGCGATGAGGGCTAAAGGGCACGGTGCTGATGTGATAGTAACCGAGATCGACCCGGTCAGAGCGTTAGAAGCGAGAATGGATGGATACAGGGTGATGCCGATGAAAGAAGCTGCAAAAATCGGTGATATTTTCATCACCACTACTGGCAATATAGACGTCATCACAAAAGAGCATTTCAAGCTCATGAAAGGCGGAGCCGTATTGGCCAACGCAGGTCATTTCGATGTGGAAATCAATCTGAACCAGCTCAGGGAGATGGCAACTGACATCAGAGAGATCAGAGCAAATATCGATGAATACGTGCTGGGAGACAGGAAACTCTACGTTCTCGGAAAAGGGAGATTGGTCAATCTTGCAACGGGTGATGGCCACCCTGTCGAAGTCATGGATATGAGTTTTGCCAATCAAGCACTGTGCGTCAGGTACATCATTGAGCACAGGGGAGAACTCGAGAATAATGTTTACAGCGTCCCGCAGGAGATTGATGAGCTGGTTGCACGCCTAAAGTTGAAATTTATGGATATTCAGATAGACCAGATGAGCGGGGAGCAAAAGAGATACGTGTCTGGATGGAAATACGGAACATAAGAATGATATGAATTTAAGTATCATCAAGAATAATCATTTTTGATAATTTGTAGCAGAGGCGTTCATGACAACTGTAGAGATGCTGGAAAGGGTGCTGAGTGAGCTGGGACGCACCGGCGACATAGAGGCTTCTGCAATCGTATCACGAGACGGGCTGCTGATGGCATCTGATATTCC
>JAUWXC010000109.1 GCA_030616565.1 Methanocellales archaeon
CTGGACGAGATTCAGGCAACGCTGAGCAAACGAGAGAGCGTCAAGACATAGAAGTGGCCTATATAATATCATAGCGGGGTGGGGTAGTCAGGAGATCCCGACGGGCTCATAACCAACCTTTTTAAGAAAAAGGTTGATCAAAAACAAACCTGATCAAAAGGCGCGTCTTACTAACGCTTGACAGCATTAATGGCATTGATAGTACGAGACGCCGTTAAAGTACCGTTAAGCAACCCTTCGAAAATCGTGGGAGACCCGTAGATCAGTGGTTCAAATCCACTCCCCGCTATTCCTGAGTTCTCTGTGGTGTGATTACGAAAAGCGATATCTATATCTATGGGTGATATTAAATCAAAAGTGATATGGATAGTCTGGCATTAACCTTTGATTTAATATGTTTCTTCTTGGGCATCGCTACGTTGTGTTTGATCATAGATATATTGCGGATAATAAAACGTTCACCTCCAGCCTTGTTACATGCAAGAACTTTTTTAAAGGGTCTAGCAGGAACATATCCGCAAAAACTCCTTTTGGTATTGGGAGTCGTAATCGCTGTTAACCAAGCAACAAGACTCGTCGTACATAGTATCTTGCCGTCATTGTCCCCTAACATACCCTGCCCAAACAGGGTCGTCGACACGATATGCATCGGTATCGGTTTCATAGTCATCGTTGCAGCGCACAGGGACATCAAAAATCTTGCCCGAACAACTGGCGCTGCTAAAAGTCTGAACAAAAAATCCTCCTGATAGGTTAATACCTGAATCCCAACAATCAAAAACGATGATTGAAAGGTTGGTTCAGATCCACTCCCCGCTATTCTTGAGTTCTCTGTGGTGTGATTACGAAAGGGTTATAAATAATTAAGTTAAGATGGGGTGGGTAATATGATCGATTTCCTATTAATCGTGCACACAATAAGTTTTCTGCTAACCGTAGCTATATTGTGCCTAATCATAGACATATTGCTGATAATAAAACGTTCACATCCAGGCTTATTACAGGCAAGGGCTTTCTTAAAGAGCGAGGTAGGAACACATCCATATAAACTCCTCTTAATATTGGGGATCGTACTCGTCCTTGACAGAATAGTGGGAATCCTCGCGCATATATTGCCGATCCCAATTGAATCGCACTGGCTGCATGATGTCACCAGCTTGATATTCATCGGTATCTTTTTCATAATCGTCTATATAGAACACAGGACCATCAAACATCTTGCCAGGACTAGGGGCAAGGAAAATCGAGGCCAGGGATGAATATGGAAAGCGTTGTGCAATCAGGAATGTCTTACAGAGCTTACAGGGGCGTTGACGTAAAGAGCGCACACCACGAAATCATCGAAATGGAGAGCATACGGGAAAGTCTTGACGAATTGCTGGGGAGTCTAAGTTCCATTAAGGGCGTGAAGGCATCCGCAATAGCCTCTTCGGACGGCCTGATCATATCCTCTAGATGTCCTCAAACTTTTCAAGATAATGTTTTTGCTGCGATGACCGCGGCGATGATAAAATCAGCAGAAGGTGCAGCCGCAAGTTTGAAGGAAAGCCCTCCTGAAAAGCTGATACTTGAGACCAAGCGATCAAAAATGATAGTCAGAAGGGCTGGTCCAAAAGCTCTGCTGTCTGTGTTGATCGATGCAGAAGCCAATCTGGGTTTGATCCTTTTAGAGATCGATACAACTGCTGAAAAAGTCGCGAGACTTCTTTGATCACGAAAAGAAAGTGGAGATCTCACTCCACTTCAATTGTGGACTTCCTCTCTTTTGGTTCAACCCGCTTGAGAATTACCTCGAGCACACCGTTCTTGTAGCTGGCTTTTGCCGAGTTGGGATCCACTCTTGCCGGAAGGGCTACACACTCAGAATACTCTCTGTCCTTCGTTTTGGCGCTGATATCCAGTGAAGTCTCAGTTGCATCTAATTTGATATCATCTTTCTCGACGCCTGGCATTTCCGCCACCACCTGTACCTCATCATCTGATTCGAACACGTCAACGATGGGGCGGCGTTCGCCTATCTCGACATCACCAGCATATGGGTGTATGTTCCCGAACTCCCTAATCTCCGGCTCCTCGCCTGGTCGGCTCGTCACCGAGAATCCATAGATGAACGGCTCTTCCCATTCTCCGGATATCATTCTCTCCCTCAAACGCTTGAACATCTCGTGAAAGTCATCGCCGAATATGTCAAAGTCATCGCCGAATACGTCAAACGGGCTTCTTCTCTTCTTCATTTTTTCCTCCTCTCATCTCAAGCATATGTTCTTCGTAATAAATCTTCGGATATCTCCTCAAATTTCTTGAGAGCAACCTCTCCTGCGCTTGGTTTGATCTTTTTTATGGCATTTTCCAGATGCTTTTTTGTAATCTTAATCTCCTTCGCCTTCTTCTTCGCATCCTTCCTGTCCATATCTGGCTGTAGAAATTCCCTGAGCGCCAGCATCGTATCCTCTCTGCATATCGCCTCTATATCGGCCCCAACGTACTCACTCGTTTTTTCTGCCAGCACATCAAGGTCAACATCACCTGCTAGGGGTTTGCCTTTTAGATGTATGGCAAATATTTCTTTGCGTCCTCCCTTATTGGGCGGGGGCACGTATATCCATCTGTCCAGCCTTCCTGGCCGCAACAGCGCGGGGTCCACTATGTCGGGCCGATTGGTCGCGGCAATCACAATCACATCCTTTAACTCTTCCAAGCCATCAAGTTCTGTAAGCATCTGGCTTATGACCCTTTCCGTAACGTGCGAATCCCCATAGCCAGCACCTCTGACCGGTGCGATCGAATCGATTTCGTCGAGAAATATGATCGTAGGCGCTGCTTGTCTTGCTTTTCTAAAGGTCTCTCTGACCGCCTTCTCAGATTCGCCAACCCACTTTGATAACATCTCGGGACCCTTGATGCTGATGAAATTGGCCTCGCCCTTGCTCGCCACAGCTTTTGCGAGCAGCGTCTTCCCCGTACCTGGTGGACCATATAGTAAGATGCCCTTTGGCGGTCTGGTGTGTACGATCTCGAACACCTCAGGATACTTGAGTGGCCACTCTATTGCCTCTCTAAGCTCCTGTTTCGCCTTTTCAAGACCTCCGATATCCTCCCACTCTACCTTGGGAATTTCAATGAATACCTCCCTCATCGCACTTGGCTCGATGTTCTTCAGCGCTTCATGGAAATCCTCCTTTGTGACAATCAATTTTTCGACGATCTCAGGAGGGATCTCCTTTTCGAGGTCTATCTCCGGTAAAATTTTACGTAGTGCGTGCATCGCTGCCTCTTTA
>JAUWXC010000024.1 GCA_030616565.1 Methanocellales archaeon
ACTCCGTAAATTAGATAAAAGAATTTAAATAGACCAAGGGAAGATTCCTACTAGCGTTTGAGATGGGAGTTGTAAGAGATTGAAGTATCACAGACGATCGGCGGCACTATCATCATCGTGATGTACATTGTGTTAGATGTCGTCCTGGCGATATACTTGGTTGATAGAACTAAAGCATTGATTCGTAATAAAAAGGGCGGACTGGCGCAGCTCGCGAAGTTGGACCTGATGCTGGTGGCATTGGGCTTGTGTTTCATCGCAGACAGTCTCTACTGGACTTCTGCCACCTGTAAAGACCTTAACGTCATTGCCACTTCGTTCGAGTTCTACGTGTTCCCGCAAATCTGGGCGCCGAAGTTCGTGCTCGCGATTGGCATCATCCTTTTGATCATACTGCTTAGGAGACCGGAAAAACTGGCGGTCTATGGTGCGCTGTTATCGAAGAAGTGAAAGATGATAGAAGTCCGTAAAATCCTATCTTTGATACTGATACCCCCTTCTCACTATTTCCGTATGCATGGAGCATTTACATGCTGAAGGGAAAACTGCCTCCCACGCTGCACAACCTACTGCGCGAAGTATCCACGTTTAGAAAAACCGAGAGACTTTAGGTGACACCCATCTCACTCAGGCGCTCTGGCAGATATTTATCCGTCACATAATCCAATCCATACTTTGCCAGTGACTGTTGCTCGCTCTTCTTGTTTAACTCAAGTTGAAGGTTGATTTCATTCGTCCAGAACTCAGTTTCGAATCTTGGGTCGGAGAGCATCGAATGCAGCGCCTTTATGTCCTGGTCCGACAACTTATCGGTCGGCAGCTCATAGCTGACTATGTCCGAAGGGCGAATGCCGATGAACTGCGCTGCGGGAGTCGCCATGTATTCTGATAGATGGGCGCTCTTGATCGCCCCATATGCGACGGAAGCGAATATTCTGTACGACCATGGGTCTCCATCGGTGAACACCACTACGGGTATCTTCAGCTCTTCGTTCATCCGTTTGAGTAATCGTCTTGTGCTTCTGGCTGGCTGACCCTTCAGGTGCACTATAATCGCGTTAAACTTTTCATCAAAGCCGTTCTCAATCAGCCTGTCCTTCATACCGCCGGTCTCTATCGCTATGATCATTTTTGCATCGTGCCCCAAAAACTCCAGATTATCGACGTTGTTTGGTATCTGGTACCCTCCTTCGCCGACATCATCCTGGCAATGGATGACCTTTGTACCCCTTCTCGTCTGCTCCTTGATCTTGATGGGACCTATGATTGATGCGCCATCCTCCTCTGGCCTGATATGGAAATTCTCTCTCTGCAACTCACTCACAATTTCCAGGTCTTCAATCAAGCGATCGCTTTCCTGCTGTTCCCTGAATTTTGCCAAATCCCAGTTCTCGGAGATATAATACAGCTCCCTCAACGTGGAAGATTTTGCCTGGTCCAACTGGGCATTCAGAAAATCTACTACATACGAGGTTTTGAGTAACTGGTATGCACCCCTGACGGTTTTTGCACTCCTAATGCTCTCCCTGTCGCCGTAAACCCACACTTCTGCCGCATCATTGTATTCAATGTTAGCCTTGGTTCTGGTCGGCAGATTGAGATACGGAACCTGCTCGCTCTGTAGTTGGCCGTAAAATTCTCCTATGATGTCAAGCAGTTCCTTCTTCGTCACTTCGTCCTTTCCTGCTGTTTTCGCTTTTGCGCTCATTCTTCCTCAACCCTTTTTGGCTCTAACACCCTTGCACCGGTGACGAGCTCTTCATCTATATCCTCGGCTATGGGCATGGAGAATTCTGGCGTGCCGTCGTGCTTGATGCTATATTGCAGCATTCTTTCCTCGTCCGGCTTAAGCGATATCTTCCATATCTGGTCGACCTCGCCATCCATCTCCATGACTTTTGCTGCCGGGTCCGCTTTCACGAGTTCATATTTGGACAGTTCATGCAATTTGAACGTTCTCGTGTGCTCACCAAAGTTTTTGAGTCTAATCGTTATCTTGCGCTGGTCATTCTTTCCGGTGATTTTTCGTTGGACAAGGACATTGCCCATGATGTTCGCCACTATCGGCATAATGTCGGGCTCCTCCTTCTTGAGGATTGAAGAGACCTTTGTGACCATTTTTGGCAGAACCTTTTTGATAATCTCCTCTTTTTCCTTGCGTTTCTCCAGCAACTTCTGCCTCGAAAGGTAATTTCTCAAATCTCTGGCAACATTCCTGACTGCTAATTCGACCTCATCTATTATCTCCGGTATGTCTGCTATTGCATCCTTGGATTCCGATGTAAACGGAACCTTTGTGGATGCGACATGGACAGACACCACTACAGGACCAACTGGAATCCCATTTCCTCCGGGTTGCTCCAGTTCGTACTGCCTCCAATTCATCCTCTCGATTGCATGCGTAATGGCGCATCCGCCCTGCTGGTACAGTAGCGGCACCCTGTTAGCAAACCTGAGTATGGTGATTCTCTCCTCTTTTAGCAGGCTGCCGCCATAGGCGATGCCCGCCTCGACCACGAATGGATTGCCTGAGTGAACTGCAGGTGGTCTTGTGGTGGTTGCGATGAAGTCGACGTTGTACTCCTTTTCCAAGCCTTTATAGATCAAATCCCTGCCTATCGGTGATAGACAGTCAGTGGGCGGAGCCGTTATCTTGACGGTCTTGAACGCCTCCAGCAATCGCAATGCCTGGTCTCTTGACAGGTCATTTGGATTTGCCTCCGGATCCAGGTTTGCAACTTAGCACATGTCCTCGGCCGTCTTTCGCCCTATCCTGGCGAACTCATTCATCAAAAAGGACATCAGCTTATAGCGGTCTGTGTATCTGAGCATCTTAATCAAAGTGCCCAGTTCCGTCCCCTCTGGATGCGGCCTGATCGCATCCGGTTTTACAGGCACTTGATCCGCTACGCGCTCGAACATCTCTTCATTACCATCAGGCTCGATTAACGTGATCCGTGCATGTGGATTCACGATTGCCGTGTCCTTGAGGTATTCGTATACGGACTGGCGACGTCCTTTGACATATGCGCCTTCCAGTTCCATCTCGCTCCTGGTTCCATGCGGTCTATCCCACTCGACCACACTTTCGGCTACAATCTCTGGCTCGTTGGTCTTGGTATTGATGATCAATTCATAATAATGCGCGGGCTGGTCTTTCCCGATTTTAGAGGTGATCTTGGTGGGCTTTCCCGATGTTAGCTGTGAATAAAGCACTGCTGCTGAGATGCCGATGCCTTGCTGCCCCCTGCTCTGCCTTAGTTCGTGAAATCGCGAGCCATAGAGCAATTTACCAAAGGTTCTCGGTATCTGGGCTTTTACAATTCCAGGACCATTATCCTCGACTATAACTCTAAGGTTGTTCTTGTCTGCTTTCTCAATTTGCACTAAAATATCCGGAAGAACGTCAGCATCCTCGCAGGCATCCAATGCGTTATCTACTGCCTCTTTGACGCATGTAATGAGACACCTCGGCGCTGAATCAAATCCGAGTATCTGCTTGTTCTTTTCAAAGAACTCAGCGACGCTTATCGCTTTCTGCTTCTTTGCTAATTCTTCTGCAATCAAGTTTGCCATTCACTCACCTTTCATGCGACCGATAAAGTCAAAAAGAGGTGTTTCTACCCACCCCATACCTAATATGCTGGGCGATTATTTAACTGTTACTGCTGTTTCTCCGAGTTTAGGCCTTTGCATCACTGCGTTTAGCATCCTCTCTACATCCATCTTCTGAAATATATTTAAAATGCGCAAACTAAAGCTCAGCACCGACGATGGTTTTGGTTGCAGTGACTCCATTTATTTCCCTTATCCGATCCACCAGCTTGTTCAGGGTGCTCAGACCTTCGACCTCCATGACCGCGACGAAGTCATATTCGCCAAATACGTGGAAGACGTCTCTGATCTCCCCAATTTTTATCAGTTCGTTGTAGACCGACTTCTCCTCCCCTGGAACGACGTTTATCATCGTAACTCCGACGACCATGCTATCCACCGCTTCAAGATATGACGTAGATGGCAAAAAGGTTATCGCTTGGTCAGTTTCACTCTGCATCGACAAACCTTTTAACTGGATAATATAAAGAGTCAGTGACAACAATGAACGAAATCATCGTCGTAGGAGATGTTCACGAGGGCATTAATTTTGGGTTCCAGATTGACCCTGATACGGGTCTTTCAAAAAGGGTTTACGACATCCATGGTAATTTTGTCAGGGCAGCGGAGTTTGCCATCGATAACAATGCAAAACTCTTCGTCATCGTCGGCGACCTTTTTGACAGAACACATGTCAGTCCAACCTTTCGTGAATTGGTTAGAAGAGATGTCATTGAGCCGTTAGCGAGGGCAAATATCGAGGTCTGGATACTTGCGGGGAATCACGACCAGCCCCATGGCAACAGGGGCACATCCATCGATGATTTCAGGGGCTACCCCCATGTCAGCGTGTACCGCCAGCCAGCGGTGGAGAAATTTGAGATCGATGGCAAGATTGTTGGTTGCATCATCGTTCCATACCTGCACCCAGCGGATATTGCGGGCCTGGTTGACAGGTCAGGCAGAGAAATCTCGCAAGAACAGCTCTTCTCCCAGGGCCAGGAATTTTTGAAGCAGTGGATTCATGACAGGTCTGATGAGCTAAATGCGGATTTTAAACTTCTGCTTGCTCATTACTATATCGAGGGTGCAAAACTGGGAGAGAGAATCGCATATCCGGAGCATTTGCCAGGCGAGTTCTCCTTTAGAAAGGATATGGTTCCTGGAATAGACCTTGCGGTTTTTGGGCACATCCACCTACATCAGGTGATGCACGCCCAGGGAACTGAGATTGTGTACACAGGTGCTGTCGAGAGAATCGACTGGGGAGAAAAAGACGACAAGAAGGGTTTCATTGTAATCAACCCCTTCGAGCAGGAGAAATGGCGGTTCGCAGAGTTGCCGACAAGGGATATGCTGAAGATTAACGTGGAAGTGACCGCAAACGATGACCCAACCCCAAAAATTTTGGATGTCATACCGGATGTGACGGGAAAATTGGTCCGTTTAGAGATAGAAATTGATGAAGGATTGAGGGGCAAGGTCGCCGAGTATAAGATCGCTGAAAGGCTAAACGGTGCGTTCAATTATGATGTGCACTGGACTGAAAAGGCAGGAGAAAAGGTCGGATTCACCAGCTATACAATGGACCCATTTGAGCTACTCAGAAAATTCATCGATTCTAACTATCAGAGCCATCCCAAGCGCGAAAAGCTACTAGAGGAGGGCAGGAGTGCGTTGAGGGAGGTGTTGCATGCAGAGTAGGACGCTGACATCGTTCTTAGAGGATGTAAAATTAGAGGATGTGAGGGAAACACCCGTCGAGACTCCTATAAGCGGTAGTGATGGTTTTGTCATAGGTGAGATCGACCTCAAGGGCTTCATGAGGTACTTGGATAAATCAACGATTCATTTTCCGCGCAAATTTACCGTGATTGTGGGTAAAACGGGCTCGGGCAAGACTTCCTTGTTGGACGCGATCACCTTTGCGTTATACAAGCGCACCTCCAGGACGGATCTGCCGAATGTCAAGATCGAGGACATATGCCAGCCAGGAGGATATGTCAGGATAACGTTCGCTCAGGGACGCGACCAATATGAGGTGACGCGCGGGCTGACCTCTTCTGGGACCTCCTATATAACTCTCAAAAGGAACGGGTTGCCGATTGGTGGCGCCATTCCAGAATTGGATGCGAAGATACAGGAGGTTATAGGGCTGGATTATGTGGGCTTCAGAAACTCGACCTTCGTCAGGCAGGACGAAATGAAGGAGCTGGGTGCACAGAGCGGCGCCGACAGGCTCGAGATATTTCAGAAACTCTTCAGGCTGGAGGTATTTGAAAGAGCCCAAACCGTTGTGGCGGATAAATTAAGCGCCATCAGATTGGATGTAGAGGGTACGACATCAGAGTTGACCGTGCGGAAAGAGCAGCAGGCAAAACTTCCGGAAAAGCAAGAAGAACTCTCCACAATAAAAAAAGAGATCGAGGGGGAAAAGGCAAGATTAGACGAGTTGGAGAAGGCGATTGTAGAAAAGGGGGGTTTGCTGGCGGAATTAAAGGGGAAGCACGAGACGTTTTTAGAGATAAGGACCAAGAAATCCGAGGCATCCAGGGCTATAGTGGAAATGGGTACAAAGATCGAAAAGGCACGCGAAGACAATCAGAAGGCCATGGAGCTAAAGCAATCGATTGCCCAATTGAGCGAGGAGACAAAGGGCTACGAATCGGTGCAATCCAGATGGGATGCGCTGAAGGAAAAGGAGCGCAAAATCACGGAGTTGCGAGGACGAGTTCAGATATACGAAAACCAGAAGCGCACAGTTGGGGATGAGCATCAACGCGAGTTGGAGCGACTTTCCTCCCTTATAAGCGCGCAGGAGGAAAGACTCGGCAAAATCACGACTGATATAGGGAAGGATGAGGCATTCTCACTTCTCAGAAAAGAAGGTGCACTTGGCGAACGCATCATGAGAATAGAAAAGGAGATGGAATGGCTGAGGGGCAGAGACGAACTCATCGCAAGTCTTGTCAAGGAGCAAGAATCCTCGAAAAATGAACTGGACATCGTTTGTTCCAAGACGGGGAGAATAAATGCGGACTCCTTCATTCTCTCCGAGCTGCAGGAGCAGATGGAGCGAATCAAGGATGATATAAAAAGGAAGGAAGAGGCGTATCGCGTAAAAGAGGGGGAAATCGATGGGAAAATGAGGGAAATTCAGGCTGAAGTCGATGCTGTTGCGTTCGGAGTTTCAGAGCAAGAGCAGCTCAGGGGGTTAGAGCAGAAATTAGAGGGCATGCGCCAGAAGAGGGATGAACTCGAGCAGAAGAGAAACGAACTTGATGGGATTGGCGATGTCTCGAAACTTATTGAGGATTTGACCAGTCAAAAGGAGCAAAAGGAACGGGAATTGGAGCAGCTGCAACAATCGCTGGAGGCGCTAAAAGTATCTGAAAGTCAGTACGAAACAACAGAGCGCGAGCTGAAGGAGCTGGAAGAAAAAAGGAGGAGTATTGAAGCCGTCATTCATGGAAAAGAAGGAGAGGCGAGGCGACTGGGAAAGGAAATAGAGGATCTCCGGGCGATTACCCAGCAAATAGAGGCGCTTGAGACCACTCTTAAAGACCTGCAGGAGAGCGCCGAGGTGCTGACGCTGCTGAAGGAGAAGATACTCCACAAGAAGGGAATCGTGATGTATGCGATAGAGCAACTGCTCCCACAACTCGCCAGGGAAGCCTCTTCCAACCTCTCTGACTTAACGGATGGGCGTTTTAACAATGTCAGGATTATCCCGTATGAAGAGAACAACAGATACGGCGTGCGCATCGATGTCGGAGGCGCGGATGGAGAATCCCATGATGTGCAGGAGTTTTCTGGTGGCGAGAAAACGCAGATTAATGCTGCGCTGAGGTTCGCGATTGCAAAGGAACTTGCGAGCATGCCGCAGGTTGGCAGAACGTTCGGAAGGATGAAAACGCTGTTCATCGATGAAGGCGATTTAGGTTCTCTGGACACAGAGGTCAGCAGAGGACTCTTCGTTAAGAAACTGTTTGACATGGGTGAGTTCTTCGATAAGGTCATATTGATCACGCATCTGACAGAAGTGGCAGATAGATTCCCCAGCAAGATCAGGGTATACATGACGCCAGAGGAGAAATCTAAAGTGGAAGTGCTGCGCGAGGCCTGAATGATAGAACACCCTTGCTTTGATAATGAAGCGCATTATCGGGTGGGAAGAATACACCTGCCCGTTGCGCTCCAATGCAATATAAAGTGCAGATACTGCGAGGCAGGCGTTTGCACCGATGGACTGCCAAGTGTGCCGGGCGCAACCATGAAGGTCATACCTCCCTCAGAGGCGGTCTCCGTTGTAAGGCGCGCCATCAAGGCAGAGCCCAGTAACAAGATCGCAGCCGTTGCAGGACCCGGTGAGCCTCTGGCAAATCACCAAACGTTTGAGACGCTGGCGCTAATCAAGAAACACTTTCCTCAGATGAAAACATGCCTGAGCACCAACGGGCTTCTTTTACCAGAAAAAGTCAAGATACTTCATGAAATGGGCCTGGACTTCTTGACCGTTACGATCAATGCCTTGGACGTAAATCCTGCCAGAAAAATCTACAGGTGGGTCACCGTTGACGGCAAGCAGAGCAGGGATTTTGATGTGTTGCTCGAGAATCAGCAACTGGGCGTTAGACTCGCGCACGAGCTGGGCATTACTGTAAAAATAAACACCGTGCTAATTCCGGGCATAAACGAGCGCGAGGTTGAGAAGATAGCGCGCTGGGCATCCTCCTACGCATACATCATGAACGTCATGCCGCTGATCCCCCTGGGCGAGTTCAGGGGGAAACAGAGGCCAAGCTGTGCGCAAATGGATGTGGCCAGGTTAGCAGTGAAAAAGCACATGCGGCTTTTGACCTGCTGCAAGCAGTGCAGGGCTGATGCAGTGGGTATTCCAGGAAGATCGGTGCAACCAAAATCGCAACACCATTATCTACATAACTTCCTTTGTCGTCATTGAAACTATCCTGCCGATCTCCGCCTGAAGCGCTGGCGGCAGGCCGGGGATATCCGTGTCGAGGAATCCCTTGCTATCAGGGAAGTCGCCTCACCCTCACTCAGCCCCCTGGTCATGAGATAAAAAAGTTCCTCCTCAGCGATCTTCCCGACCGCCGCTTCATGAGTCAGGTCAGCCTCATTTGTTCTGGCATCCAGGCTTGGATGCGCTTTGGCTGTTGCCTTATCACTCAACAACAATCCTCTGCATTCAAGATGCCCTTTGGTGTTCGGTTTATTTCCGCGCAGCAAACCCCTCATGTCTATTGTTGCCTCATCCATTATGACCGCTCTGCTGTTGATTTCCCCCCTGCTTTCCTCACCCGCCAAAATGACGCCGCTGCCGACGTCGATGTTCGATTTGCCCCTGCCAAAAATCAGATTTCTAAAACTTACCCTTGCTCCTTTACCTTTAAGGATCACAGTGGGATACATCTGGATGGATTTGACCGGCGATAACAGGATATAATTTATCATGAGAGTTGCGCCATCTTCGACGACGGCACCCATCCTTGGGCGAATGTGAAAGTTCTCTCCCCAGGAGTGTATCATCGACCAGGTAACCTCTGCCCCCTCCTTGACATAAATCTCGGTTGCAGCGACGTGCGCTGCAGTCTCACATTTGGGATGGACGGTGCAGCCGGTTATCAGGTGAACCTTCGAGTGGGGCTCGGCGATGATGATGTTATGGGGCACCTGAACCATCATATCGGTCCCCATGAACAAACACGCTTGGATGGGGTGCTCTATCCTGACGTCTTCCTGTACCCAAACGAATGCTCCGCCAACT
>JAUWXC010000108.1 GCA_030616565.1 Methanocellales archaeon
GTGCCCTCAAATACCTGGACGATCGCTTTATCAGTCTGGGCTTCGAGCACCTGTCCTCTCCTTCTTTCGCCGGAGGGCGTCTCGATCTCTACAACCTCACCATATGCCACGCCTGAAACGTTCTCTACGACCATTAGTGGTCCGCTTACCTCTGTTACGGTCGTATATTCCCTGCTTTTCGATATCGCCATTATCATGCCCCCATGTCTTTAAACTGAGTCTCCATCTCTTTTTCGATTTCCTCAAATCTCCTTTGGTATTCAGCGTCTGGAACGGTGGCCATCCTGGCTAATTTATCCTTAACGGGCATCTCCCTGATCTTCTCGATTGGAACGTCCTTTTGAATTGCCTTAGACATCAACTCGTTGAATTTCAGCAGGATCTCCAGCATCTTGTATTGTTTCTCTTTAGGACAATAGGTATCCACTTTGTGGAACGCATTTTGCATGAGGAGTGCTTCTCTAATGGCTTTCGCCCCATCCAGAGCGGCCTGATCGCTTTCTGGAAGGGCATCTGGCCCCACTAATTGCATGATCTCCTGTAATTCGCTCTCTTTCTGAAGCAGGCTCATCGCTTCATTTCTCATTTTATCCCATTTTGCTCCCACTTCTTTGTGCCACCAGTCCTTGACATGGTCAACGTAAAGTGAATACGATTGCAACCAGTTGATCGCCGGGAAATGGCGTTTGTTCGCCAGGTCGGCGTCCAGCGCCCAGAAGACTTTTGTAATTCTGAGCGTGTTCTGTGTCACAGGCTCTGAGAAGTCACCACCAGGAGGAGATACCGCCCCGATAACGGAGATTGACCCTATTTTTTCATCCTTTCCGTTTAATATAGCGCGTCCCGAGCGCTCATAGAAATCCGCCAGTCTGGATGCCAAGTATGCCGGATAGCCTTCCTCGCCCGGCATTTCCTCTAACCTGCCGGAAATTTCCCTCATCGCCTCTGCCCACCTTGACGTGGAGTCAGCCATCAACGCGACATCGTATCCCATATCCCGGTAATATTCTGCAAGCGTCATCCCTGTATACACGCTTGCATCTCGTGCAGCAACTGGCATGTTGCTCGTGTTGGCGATGAGTATCGTCCTGTTCATCAGAGGTTCGCCGGTTCTTGGGTCCTCCAATACAGGAAATTCCCTGAGAACGTCTGCCATCTCATTCCCTCTTTCACCGCACCCAACGTAAACGATCACATCCGCGTCTGCCCATTTTGCAAGCAGCTGCTGCACCACGGTCTTTCCACTTCCAAAGGGACCAGGAATCGCCGCCGTTCCGCCTTTCGCGATCGGGAAGAATGTGTCGATGATCCTCTGGCCGGTGATTAAGGGGATGCTCGGATCCAGTTTCTTGACATATGGTCTTCCTATCCTGACCGGCCATTTCTGGAGCATCTGGATGTTCTTGGTTCCTTCCGCCGTTTTTATCTTTGCTATGCTCTCTTCGATGGTATATTTGCCCTTGGAAGCTATATCAAGAAGTTTTCCCGTGACATCCGGCGGGACCAGAATCCTGTGCTCGATCGTTTTCGTCTCTTGCACGACTCCCAATATGTCGCCAGGACCCATTGTTTCGCCTTTTTTGGCAACAGGTGCAAACTCCCATTTCTTCTCCCGCTCCAATGCAGGTACTTCAACTCCCCTTTTTATGTAGTCCCCCAACTGCAGTTTGATTAAATCGAGGGGGCGCTGAATGCCATCATATATCTTTCCAAGCAGTCCCGGACCCAGTTCAACGGAGAGCGGTCTGCCGGTTGGGATGACTTTCTCGCCAGGAGTGATGCCACCAGTTTCCTCATATACCTGTATTGTTGCTACGTCTCCATCCAACTCAATTATCTCTCCGATTAATCGCTCATTTCCTACGCGGACCAACTCGTACATCCTCGTGCCCCTCATGTTTTTGGCAGAAATGACCGGACCTGCGACCCTGATGATGATGCCTTCTTCTGTCATTTAACCTCGCCCCTTTCTACATCGATGCCAACCGCCTTCCGAATCAATCTGTTTATGGGGTCAGCTGCTCTTGCCCCTTCTTTTCCTGGCACTTCAACTATGATGGGATAAACTTCTTTTCTTCCTTGAACTTTATTCATGAACGGTCTGATGCCCTCTGCCAGACTATCCAAGAGCATTATCACACCTATCTCAGGATCGCTAAGAAAATGTTTTAACGCCTCTTCCGTTTCTTGGGGAGTATCTGCCATTCTCATCTTTTTCACTCCTGCGAGCGAGAAGCCAAGTGTCATGTTTCTATCTCCTATCACAGCTGCTTTCATATACCTTCCTCACATATCACGATACCCTTCATCCTTTCCAACGACAGACCCTCCATGATTCCATGGAGCGCTGCCCTGATATTCCTAACTTCATAATCCTTTGCTACTATGAATCTCATTATCGGTCCTACGTCGAGGACATTCTTTCTGGCAAACCCGAAGACTATATGCAATAAGTGTCTATTGAAAGTTGCCTCAAACGAGTAAATGCTTCCGTTTTTCTCATATTCGGACATTGCTTTCTTGAGAAGCTGTGCATATCTCGTATTCTCCAGTGTTGCGACAATTTCGACTATATCTCTGGATTCAGTAATCTGAGTGAGAATCCACGCTTGAAGAGTTCCACCTGGCAGCAGGTATTTTCGGATCGTCTCAGGTTCGAAACCCTCTTTTTTAGCCCTCATGACAGTTCTTATATTGGTCACATCGACGTACGTGTCAATGAACTCGCTTACGGGCGAAACTATCGATGCAGGGATTTTAGATACGGATTCGCTGAGTCCTTGGAACACACATATATCTAGTGCCAATTCAAGGGGCAACACAGATTTCGTCTTTTCGTAATCGAGGAAGGCGTTTGAAAGCTCTTTTACATATGGCGTATCCGACAATATCTGAACGATTCTGTCCATACTATCCGCCTCTGCCAATTCCTCTATCAAGTCCGGAGCGATATTTCCTACCGAAATCATTTTTTTCTTAATCTCATCTGGTGAAAGCCCTGCATTTTTACCCTTTATGGCGACCTTCAACTGCTCCGCCTCGAACTTCATCAGGTATGATTCCAAGAAGGGTTTTATGCACTTCGGCACTCTGGTGATGGTGCTTTTATATGTTTTAAAAAGAGCCAGATTTAGCGCCTTTTCGACTTCATCAGGATCCTCGCCAGTCACATCGATTTTATAGCTATCCGCAATTCTCGATATGACCTCTGAGACGTTTTTTGATTCTAGGAGTGGGTGTACGTTATCAGCAAGAGCGTAAGGTATGCCAATAGCTCTAACCCTTGCATTGGGA
>JAUWXC010000005.1 GCA_030616565.1 Methanocellales archaeon
GGTTTTGGTTTCCAGGGATAAATTCGATCACTTTCTTGCTAACAAGGCGGCAGATGCAGGTGCCGAACTCTCGGATGGAGAGAGGGTTATGGATGTCAGAGTCACCAATGAGGACGTTTTAATCAAGACAGATAAGCGCGAGTCTCGCTCCAAAATAGTCATAGGAGCGGATGGCGTTAATTCCATCGTAGCCAGGGAAACGGGACTCAGGGATAAGGGACGTAAAGCGCTCTGCATGGTGACAGAGGTAAACGTCGATGTTGCTCAAATTACTGATCCCCAACTCTTCAGGCTCTATTTTGGCATGGTAAAGAATGGGTATGGATGGGTATTTCCCAAGAGAGATAGGCTAAACATTGGGATGGGCTCACCACATCTAAGACCCCAGATGTTTCATGAGTTCATCGAGCATTTGGACTTAGGTCTTGATTTATCGAAACCGATGGCATATCCCACACCAATTTGGCGCAAGGGCGAATTCGTAGCTAAAAGGACAATGCTTGCAGGCGATGCCGCTGGTTTTGTGGACGCATTTACTGGCGAAGGAATATACTATGCGATAAAAAGCGGAAAGTTGTCTGCTGAAACGGCTTTGGAGGCAATTGCGAGCGGCGAGTACTGTAATACGATGAGGGATTACGCTCGAAAATGTCTCCGAGAATTCGGGGCTGAGTTGCGTCTATCCTACTGGATGGGCAAAATCATGAGTCTAAATTATGACTGGTGCTTTGGCATATGGCGGGATGATCCAGTGTTATCGCGGAAGTATCTAGACGTCATTAGAGGGAGCGCAACCTACAAAGAATTCTTCAAGCGTCTGATGGTTAGGGTGCCTATCATAGAATTAAAACGTCTTTCATCGAGGTTTGGGGGGCAAAAGGCAACTTTTAAGTAACGATTACCCTAAATACGTCTCCCAAACCTCTGCTCGTACATCTCCATCTATTGTGTAGCGTTTCGATGACCTGTCGCGGGAGAGCACTCTCCTCTGGACATTGTATTTATTCTCCCTTATGATATCACCCAGCGGTGCGTTCTTATCGCGCACCTGCTGTAAAAATGCAAGGGGATTATTCATCGGGATGAAAACCCTCGAGATGATTAGCGGTTTGTCCTCTAAAATGAACCTCGACTCTCTAACTATTGTACCGTCTCTCTCGTGTTGTTCGACTATCTCAAATCTGGCGCTCTTGAATTTCTCTTTCATAAATTCGGTCGTGGACTGATTTGAGTTGATCAGATTCGAATACCAGGGCATTTCCACTCCAACATTCTACATTCTTCATTCTTCAAAAACTATATATATAGTTTCATGCACGCATAGGATTGTAGACCATGTGTAACGATGACATTGGTGATATGGATATACGGGAGCAAGACCCAAAAAAGAACATCGTTGGGATATGTGATAAATGTAGTGCTGATGTGGATGAGGATGAAGAGATGACATGCCCTGTATGTGGTGCCATATTTCACGAATGGTGCATCAGAGACGTCTGTAATAGGTGCGGGGCATCTTTCGAGTCAGAGACGCTTATCTAATCCTCGTCTCCGTGATATCCGGGACGCGTTCGAGCACCATCCCCTCAACGATCACCGGCTCTTTTCGCTGTGCTTCCCTGATGGCATTCTCGAGTTTCCATGACTTTTCCGCATATATTGTAATCAGCGTCTCGCCCTTTTTAACCGCCTCCCCCTTCTTTTTATGGATTACTATGCCAGCCCCTTTGTCAGCGGGCGCTCCCGCCGCTCTTGCAATTTCGATCAGGCGCTTGTTATCGAATTCGGTGGCATATCCCCCCGTCGGAGAAAGCCAGTCAGTTTTTTTGTCTCCAACTTGAATCGTCTTTGAGGATACATTTGAATCACCACCCTGCGCCTCTATGATTTCTTTCATCTTCTGAAGCGCCCTTCCTGAGCGCAGGATTTCTTCTGCTGCAGCCTTGCCAGCCCCCTGTGCTACACCGCCCATTTCCAGCAATATTCCAGCCAACGATGTGGATTTTTCAATAAGGCTGTGCGGACCCTTCATGCTTTCCAGGACGCAGAACGCCTCCTGCACCTCAAGTGCAGGACCAATAGTTCTCCCGATTGGTCCTCCGCCGTACGTCATCACACACTCAACTGATATGCCCATGCGCTCGCCCAGCTCGATAAAATCCCTTGCCATTTTTCTGCCATCTTCGACGGTGCGTACCGTTGTGCCGCTGCCGGTTGGTATGTCTATCACTACTGCTTCTGCGCCGACAGCGCACTTTTTAGCCATTACCGAGGCGAGAACCTGACAATAGGGATCAATCGAAAGCGGGTACTCGACCTCGATGATCTCATCATCTGCTGGCGCGATGTTCGTGGCGCCGCCCCAGGCAATCACTCCTCCGACCTTTTCCGTGATGTCCTTGATCTCGCTCGCAGACAGGCTCACCGGTGCGAGCACCTCCATCAAGTCAGCGGTTCCGGCCGCGCCGGTAATTGCCCTGGAACTCGTCTTTGGTATCAGCAAACCTGCCGCTGCCACGATTGGAACAACTAAAAGCGAAACCTTGTTGCCTGGCACGCCCCCTATGCTGTGTTTGTCCACAACAGGGTGCTTGTCAAACTCGATTCTCTCTCCGGTATCGACCATCGCCCTGGTCATCCATTCAATTTCATCCAAATCCATTCCATGGATGTATGTGGAGGTCACGAATGCCGTAAGTTCCGCATCGGTTAGATTTCCATCAACGATGTCTTGGACGATGGTGTAAAATTCGTCTTTGCTCAGTTTGTTGCCATCCATCTTCTTCTTGATCAGCGCTATCGATTCGGGTTGGGCTGCCGGCAGTATTTCAACTTCTTCGCCCTTTTTTATGCGCAGCTTCTTCCAGACCTCATCATAAATCCCAACCACTCCTTGGGGGAGCATCGTATCTGTCATCTCGACTACGGCAGTGACACTCTCCTTGTTTTTTACCTTGACCCTGTCTCCTGCCATGAGCCCCATCTCATTGACATCGAGAACGTTCATCACGACCTTGTACTCCTCTATCTCGATGTCGAAATTCTTCACCTTGAATTTCATGATGTCTACTTCTTCTGCGCATGAATCTAAAACCTTTTTGCTGACGATGCATTTAAATAAAGGTGATATGATTAAAATACTGGTGATAGAATGAAGCGGTTGATAGGAGCAGCAGTCATTTTGATAATGCTCGCTATACTGGCAATGCCAGCGATGGCGCAGGCCGAGGAAGTGAGCGTAACCATTCCGCCAGGCCATGCGCTGTATAATCTAAAGTTGAGATGGGAAAACTGGGACGAGGACCACGATTTTCTCGTAATTCCAGCGAGCAACGAATCGCGTGTTAGGGCACGAATCATACATGCCGAGCGCAGGATGAACGAGTTGAGATGGTGCTACGAGTATAACAGGACGGGGTACATCGATAACGTTACTGAGGATTACGAGTATCGGATAAGGGAGTGCAACAGGCTGGTGAATGCGTCTACAGATATCAGCCCGGAGCTTCTGCAGCACCTGGAAGAAATGCATCAGATACACGTAGCGAAACTGGAGACGGTCAAGGAAAGAATCGCCGCTAATTCACACATTAGAGAAGAGAAGAAGGAAATGATAATGGCGCACATCGACCACGCCATCAACGAGAGCCAGAAGTCCAGATGGTACATGTGCCAGTACAGGGAATGGAGGCAAGAGGCAAACCAATACGGCAATCTAACCCCTCCAGCGTATCCGCCTATGGCGATATGCCCAGGGCATCCTGAAACGCCGATGTGTGTAAAAGAGTGTCCTTCATGTCACGACATCAACATGACCTACAACAGGTGGACAGAGGAAATGGAGAGGCGCGGCATGGAAAACATTTCAGAGAACGCGTCGCAGATGGTGTACATGCCCATTCGGCTCAGGGGATGATGATGTCATAATCTTGCGAGATATAAAAACGTTCTCAGCAAATGGGACATCAGACCCGGGATGTGTACAGGTTTGATGTACCCCTCTTTCATAAAATCGTAAAAAATCTTTAGATTATTCTTTATTATCGCTGGTCTGAGATAGAACTCCTTGTACGCTCTCTTGTTCAACTCTCTGAGTTCACTCAACGAAAGTTGCCCTGTCTCTATAATCGGGTTTGCTGTGTCATATTTGCTCCAGTCCAGCTCCTTGATCATGCCCATTTTTTCGGCAGTCTCATAGAACTTCGTCCCGGGATAGGGGGTAGGAAGGAAAAATAGCGCATATTCTGGATCCAGCGCCCTCGCCAATTCTATGCTTTCCTCCACATCCTTCTTGGTTTCTCCTGGCAGTCCGAGAATGATGTTAGCGATTCGTATCATGCCTAGCTCCTTGGAAATCTGGAACACGTCCCTGACCTGTTGCATGTTAATCTTCTTCTTCATCACATCGATGGATTTGCGCGAGGAAGTTTCGATGGAATATGTCAGAATGCGGCATCCTACATTTCGCAATTTTTTCAACATCTCCTCATCTTTAATTACGCTCGCACTCTGGTAACCCCACAAAATATCCAGGTCCCTTTCCCTTATTTCATCGCATAGCGTCATAACCCGTTTTTTATCCAGGTCAAAGTTATCGTCCATGAACGTGAGCACGTCAATATCGTAGTTTTTCTGCAAATATTCCATCTCATCCACGATGCGCTTTGGATTTCTGGGTCTCCATTTTCTACCATATATCGCGGCAACACTGCAATAATGGCAGCCATATGTGCACCCTCTGCTGGAAATCATGGTGCCCAGCTTGAATGTACCAAAGAGTTTGTATTCGTCCATTGGCAGCAGGTGTCTTGCTGGATAAGGAAGCGAATCAACGTCTGCGAGCTCTCGTGGGGGGTTTCTGACAATTCCTCCCCCCTTTCGAAAAACAATCCCCTTGACTTTGGCAAGGTTGCCGCCAGACTCCCATGTGCGCATCAATTCTGGTGTGGTAATCTCCCCTTCGCCGCAGACTACTGCATCCAGGTTTCCGTTCTTCATACAGTCTTCTGCTAGCAGCGAGGCATGAGGGCCGCCCATCAGCGTTTTTATGCTGACATCCACATCTTTGGCGGTGTTAATAACGTCATTTGCATGATTGACCCTATACGTCGCGCAGTAGACGCCCACCACATCTGAATGAAATCTTTCAATATCTTCTTTAACCTCGTCTACATCCTTCGCCTCCGCAGGCATGTCTATAATCATAACTTCATGCCCGTCATTTTCGAGCGCCGCAGCTACATATGCCAATCCAATCGGTGGCGCCACCAATCCAAGAAAGCGTTGATACATCTCCTCCTCACATGGAGGATGAATCAACAGGGTTCTCATGCTACTTAGTATCCCTCTCTCTCACCTTAAGTAATTTCAGGGAAAGATTCATATGTTGATAAATAGTAAATTATGGATTGCGCCCTGAGCGCAAAAATCACTCCCCGTTAATCTCGTCATCGATCCTGTTATCTCTTATCGGCTCTGGGCGCCCCACTCCTTCCTAAACGTCTTCTCGATACGCATTCACAAAGTGAATGCTTAAACAAAGCGTACCAAAGATTAAAGACCCATTTTAACGAAGGCATTATCATGGAATTGGTACCAAGATTAATCGCATGGGAGCTTACTGGTGCCTGCAATCTTGAGTGTGTGCACTGCAGGGCATCGGCTACAAAGACGCCAAGTCCGGATGAACTGTCTACAGACGAGGCGAAGCATCTTATCGATGACATCGCGAGTTTTGCCAAGCCCATTATAATCCTCAGTGGTGGCGAGCCGCTTGTGAGGGACGATGTATATGAGATCGCGCAATATGGCACAGACAAAGGACTCAGGATGGTTCTGGCAACCAATGGTATATTGGTTACACGCGAAGTAGCAAAAAGGTTGAAAGATGCGGGGATAAAGCGTGTCAGCATCAGCATCGACGGTGCCAATGCTAAAACGCATGACGAGTTCAGGGGCATGCCGGGTGCATTTGAAGGCGCGCTAAAAGGCATAAATACTCTCAAAGAGGCAGGGCTGAGTCTTCAGATCAACACGACCATCACGAAACGCAACCTGGACGAAGTGCCAAAAATCCTGGATTTGACGCTTGAATTGGGTGCGGATGCACTGCACATATTCATGCTCGTTCCCACTGGCAGGGGCGAGGTGCTCGCGGGCGAGGAAGTCTCGCCAGAGGAGTATGAACGCGTGCTGAACTGGCTTTATGATACTCAGAAAAGGGCTAAGATACAGCTTAAGGCAACATGCGCCCCGCATTACTTCCGCATCATGCATCAAAGGGCGAAACAGGAAGGCGCCCTAGTGGAGCCGAGGGAAGAGGGATTCAGTGCCATGACAAAGGGGTGCCTTGCCGGCACAGGATTTTGCTTCATCTCGAGGACTGGCGAGGTGTATCCCTGCGGGTATCTCCCTGTCTTGGTCGGTGATATTCGAAGACAATCGTTCTGGGAGATATGGCGCAACTCAAAGATATTCATCGAGCTGAGAGATAGCAGCCGGCTAAAGGGAAAATGTGGCAGGTGTGAGTTCAGACGCGTCTGTGGGGGGTGCAGAGCCAGGGCATATGCCGCGACCGGCGATTATTTAGATGAGGAGCCATACTGCATCTATCAGCCAGGGGGCGCTAAACGTGGATGAGGTTGACAGGTCGATTCTAAATTCAATACAGGATGGTTTTCCGCTTACATCCAGACCCTTCGCTGAGTTGGGCGCGAGACTGGGGCTTAGCGAGGACGAGGTGATATCTAGGATTCAAAAATTAAAAGATGCGAACATCATCAGGCGCATAGCTCCCGTCATCGATGTGAAAAAGCTTGGCGGCGCCAGCACCTTGGTAGCGATGAGCGTGCCACTGGACAGGGTAGACGAGGTGGCAGGCATTATCAACGCATATTCCGAAGTATCGCATAATTATTTGCGCCAGGATAAATATAATATCTGGTTTACGGTATCGGCGTCCAGCAAATCGCGCTTGGATCAAATACTCAAGGAGATAGAGGAAAAAACTGGCTACCCATACATCAATTTGCCAACGGTCAGGGTCTTTAAACTCGGCGTGAAATTTGAGGTGTAGTGGCGATGGATGAGGCTGACAGGAAACTGCTGAAGATGATGCAGGATGGTATTCCGCTGGTCAAGAGACCATTTGCAGAGGTAGCTAGTTCGCTCGGCATCGCTGAGGACGAGGTTCTGCAGAGACTTCAAAGGTTGCTGGACGAGGGGAAAATCAGGCGCTTTGGCGCATCCATTGCTCATAGAAAAATCGGTGTCATCGCCAATGCGATGTGCGTCTGGAATGTGCCAGATGAGAGGGTGGATGGGGTTGGAGACATCATAGCAGGTTTCGATGAGGTGACGCACTGCTATGTCCGCTCACGCGCCAGAGACTGGGGGCACAATATGTTCGCGATGGTGCACGGTAGGACAAAGCAAGAGTGTGAGGAGGTAGCAGATAGGATCACCAAAGCGATTGGCGTACATGACCGCAAAATCCTATTCAGCGAGCGAGAATTTAAAAAGACGGGTGTTAGAATTGAGTAAGATGTTGCCCCTTATCGTTGATATCGAACGCAAAAAAATCATCATTTTTGGAGGCGGCGAGGTGGGAGAGCGGAAGGCAACGTTGTTCAAGGATGCGGATGTGCTGGTTGCGAGCAAGGATTTCACACCAGGATTGCGCAGGCTAGCTGACGAACGCTCTGTTAAATTGCTCACATGCGACTTAAACGAATTAGATGTCGGACTTCTCATCGATGGCGCATTCTTGGTCATACCTGCCACTGATGATGCAGGGTTGAACGCCAAGATTGTTGAAATAGCGAAGAAGCACAACGTCTTGACAAATCCCGTAGATGGCGCTGGAGATGTCATCATCCCTTCTGTGATCAAGCAGGGCGACATCGTGATTGGCATCTCCACCTTGGGGAAGAGCCCTGCAATGTCGAAATTTCTGCGCAAGAAACTGGAGCAGGTAGTATCCAAGAAATACGCGGATATGGTCAGGCTTCAAGATGAAATCAGGGAAGTCCTGAAGGCGCGCATTTCTGACCAAAAAGCCAGAGAAAAGATACTATGGGAAATACTGAACGACGAATTCATCTGGGAATGCTTGGACGCCTCCTATGATAAAGCATATGAGCTGTCAATGGCTCACGTACCCCCCTTACGATAATGCAAAGCCCAACATCGCATTTATCGCTATCAGCGCCACAGCAAACATCGAAATGTAGAAAACATCTCTTCGTTTTTCCTTTAATACCACGGTGTTAACTATATTTGTGCCCAATGCAAATAGACCTGCAACCATGCGCCCCGTTATACTGGCATCGACAATCATTGCAGCATAGACCGCGACCATACCCAATATTGCAAGAGCAGATGTTGCCATATACTTGCGTTCATACTTCCTGCCCCAAACACATAAAGCCACTCCGATTACGACGGCGAAAATAAAACCAGTCAAGTTATTGTGTATGGTCACAAGTTCCATCATCTCACCATTTCATCATTTCTGCCCTGGGTATATATTTGTTTCTTATATGAATTACGTAAAAGCACCTGGGCAAGATATATGCTCTATGTCTTATTTATTATATTTTGCCATGAAACTTTGAAGGAGCTCAAACATATGGCTAAAATAGCAAGCATACAAATCACTCACGAGTGGGCGGCCATAGAAGACCTCGAAAAAGTGAGATATGACGATGTGGAGGCCGCACGCAAAGAGCTGTACTCCTTTGGCGGTGTAGATGAGTGTGTTGTACTCCAGACATGCAACAGGGTAGAGGCATATATCGCCTCCTCTGGCGACTGTGAGCAGGTGTTGAGGGGTTATGTCGATTATAAAAATATCCCGCCGCATATTGCGAAATACCTTGGCCATGAGGCATCACTTCGACATCTATTCAGGCTTGCATCTGGCCTCGAATCCATGATTGTCGGCGAAGATCAGATCCTTGGACAGGTTAAGGAGGCGTTCAATAGTGCAAAGTCACTTGGTACCACTGGCAAAATCCTTGGCATGACTTTTAGAAAAGCAATCAATGTCGGTAAGAGGGTCAGAACTGAGACCGGCATCAACAAAGGCGCGGTATCGATAGGTTCTGCGGCCGTGGATCTGGCAGAGCAGATACTTGGTACACTGAAGGATAAGAACGTCTTGATTATCGGCGCAGGCGAAATGGCAACACTGGTGGCAAAGGCGCTCTCGGAGATAGATATCAGTGCGATTGTTGTGTCGAGCAGGACGCATGAGCACGCACTCAAATTGGCAAGGGAATTAGGTGGTAAGGCGATACACTTTGAGAACTTCGTTGACTACATCCCTACGTCGGACATTATTATCAGCGCTACCTCTGCGCCACACTTCGTTATTACGAAAGAGATGATGGAGAAAGTTGCATTGGATAAAAAAATAGTTATCATAGACATAGCCAGCCCAAGGGACGTGGAGGACTCGGTGGCGAAAACTCCAAACGTTGAGTTGCACAACATCGACTCTCTGAAGAGCATAAAGGATGCGAACCTGGAAAAGCGGAAAACTGAAGCTTTAAAGGCAGAAAAGATAATCGAAGAAGAGCTTAAGTTATTCAAAAAACAATACAAACAGAAAAGAGCGGATAAGGTAATTTCCTCGTTATACTCTCATATTGAGAGTATCCGAGTCCAAGAACGGCAAAAGGCAATCAACAGGCTGAAAGCTGCTGGGAGATTGAATGAACAGCAAGCCAAAATCATTGACGATCTGACCAACTCGCTCATCAACAAGATGCTTGCCCAGCCAACAAAATCCCTTCGGGAGGGTGGCGAGGAAGAAAATGACGACTTCCTGCACTCAATCATGAAATTGTTTAAAATAGATGGTGGTGATTAGATATTATGTTCCCTGCATCGAGAATGCGAAGACTAAGGCAGCCCAAGATAAGGGATATGGTTCGGGAAACTGAGCTTACGAATAACGATTTGATATACCCACTGTTTGTCAGCGAGGTCGATACAAAACCCGTTGAAATTGAGTCCATGCCAGGGCAGTTCAGGTATCCCTTGAGCAGGATAGCGGATGAGGCAAAGGCAGTAACAGAACTGGGAATTCCCGCCATTATTTTGTTCGGCATTCCATCTCACAAGGATGAGGTCGGGAGTTCTGCCTATGATCCAAATGGAGTCATCCAGAAAGCAGTCACAGCAATCAAGGACGAGTTGGGCGATGAGTTACTTGTGATTACGGATGTATGTCTGTGTGAGTACATGACGCACGGTCATTGCGGCATCGTCGAGAATGGAAAAATCTTGAACGACCCAACGCTGGAGATACTGGGGAAAACTGCAGCCAATCATGCCCAGGCTGGCGCGGACATTGTTGCCCCCTCCGGAATGATGGATGGCATGGTGGATGCAATACGCACGGCTCTGGACGACGGGGGATTTCAGGATACGCTCATAATGTCCTATGCAGTAAAGTACGCCTCCTCCTTCTTCGCTCCTTTCAGGGAGGCTGCCGAATCCGGCTATGCATTCGGCGACAGGACCACATATCAAATGGACCCTGCCAATTCTGAGGAAGCGCTGAGGGAGGCATCGCTTGATTTGGATGAAGGCGCGGACATCATCATGGTAAAACCTGCGCTACCCTACCTGGACATAATCTATAGAATCAAAACAGAATTGGGCGTTCCCACTGCTGCATACAGCGTCAGCGGCGAGTATGCCATGCTCAAGGCAGCGTCGCAAAAGGGCTGGCTGGATGAAAAAGCAGTCATCATGGAATCGTTGCTGGCCATCAAAAGAGCAGGCGCGGACATGATTCTCACCTATTTTGCCAAAGACGCTGCGGAGTGGCTCAGATGAGCTCGGAAGAGTTGTTCAACGAGGCGCAAAGACTTTTGCCTGGTGGAGTCAGCTCACCTGTCAGGGCCATCAAGCCTTACCCCTTCTATGTTAAATCTGCTCAAGGCTCCAGGATCGTGGATATAGATGGAAACGAATACATCGACTACTGCATGGGATATGGTCCCCTCATACTGGGGCATGCGCATCCTGCCATCAAAATGGCGGTCATAGGTCAGTTGGACAAGGGCTGGCTTTATGGAACGCCGATCGAGCAGGAGGTAGCGCTGGCGAAGGAGATAGCCCGCTACTACAAAAGCATAGAAATGGTGCGCTTCGTAAACACTGGTACGGAGGCGACGATGAGCGCGATAAGGATTGCGCGCGGCTTTACGGAGAGAAATAAGATAATAAAGATAGAGGGCGGTTTTCATGGTGCGCACGATGCTGTGCTGGTGAAGGCGGGTTCTGGTGCTGCCACGATGGGCATGCCGAGTTCGCTGGGTGTTCCTCCTGAATTCACGAAACACACGCTGCAGGCGCCGTTTAATAACATAGGAGCGTTGTCTCAGGTCATCGACAAGTTCAAGGAGGATGTAGCAGCCATCATAATGGAGCCTGTGATGGGCAATGTAGGGCCGATTCTGCCAGAGGACGGATATCTTCAAGAGGTGCGCGCTTTGACGAAGGAGCGCGACATACTACTCATCTTCGATGAGGTCATCACCGGTTTTAGACTGACAGTGGGTGGGGCTCAGGAATATTACAATGTGACACCCGACATCACAACACTTGGCAAGATCCTCGGAGGAGGTCTCCCTATAGGTGCAGTTGGAGGCAGGCGGGAGATAATGGAATATGTTTCGCCAGCAGGCAAGGTCTATCAGGCTGGAACATTCAACGGCAATCCTGTATCGCTAACGGCAGGTCTGGCGACGATAGAGGTGCTGCGCAGCGAGAACGTTCATGAAAAGCTCAATGATGCGGGCGATTCGCTTAGGACTCAGCTGAGAGACCTCGTGACGGACAAAGGTCTCGATTATGCCGTTGCCGGCATTGGATCCATGTTCAAGATATTCTTCGGGGGCGAGGTGCGCAATTATCAGGGCGCGCTCAAATGCGATAAAGATGGATATGAACAGTTCTTCCACAGGATGCACAAAGATGGCGTATTTCTCCCTCCATCCCAGTTTGAGACCAACTTTTTATCTTATGCCCATACGCAAGAGGACATCAAAAGGACGATAGATGCGTACGAGGTAAACCTCTCATGATCATAGGCTCGAGGGGCAGCGCACTTGCGTTAGCGCAGACAGAATACATCAGGTCGCTGCTGCAGGAAAAAGGCATTCAAACCACACTCAGAATCGTCAAGACCAGTGGCGATAAGTTCGCGAACCGTCCTTTACATGAAATTGGCACCGGCGTCTTCGTCAGGGAAATAGACGAGTTGATGCTAAAGGGTGAAATCGATGCAGCGGTGCACAGCATGAAGGATGTGCCAACAGAGCGACCGCCCCACCTTATCCTCAGTGCTGTGTTGCGCAGGGGCTCGCCGTATGATGTTTTGGTCAGCGACTACAAGTTTGAGGAGTTGCCAGAAGGCGCGGTTATAGGTACCTCCAGTCTACGGCGAAAAGCGCAATTGCTGAGGATTAGGCCTGATTTGAACGCCAAGGGCATACGGGGCAATGTGGATACAAGACTACGTAAGTTACGCAGAGGAGATTATGACGGGGTCGTGTTGGCGGAGGCAGGAATAAAGCGGATGCAGATTGATGTAGAGACAGAACGCCTCCCCATCATTCCATCTGCCGGTCAGGGAGCCATAGTAGTTATCACGAGAAAGGATGTGGATGATAAACTCAAGCAGTTTAATCACGAACCATCTCGGACCGAAACAGAGGTTGAAAGGACCATATTAAAGATTCTGGGAGGGGGTTGCATCGTTCCAATAGGTGTGCTCGCGCGCATTCACGGTGATACTGTCATCGTTAAGGCGGAGATTCTCTCGCCAGATGGACGAAGGTGCATATCAATGGAGCGCTCCTTTCAC
>JAUWXC010000031.1 GCA_030616565.1 Methanocellales archaeon
CCCGGATGTAGCACTGGCAACGGAAATTACGATCGCCGGCGATCACCCAGGCATCGAGAAGAAGGACTCCGCCATCGAGATCGGCAAGGGCCCCTCGCTAACGGTGATGGATGCTGCCGGGCGTGGTATCATCACACCAGCGCCCGTTTTGAGATGGTTGGAAGAGACGGCAAAGAAGAGTAAGATTCCTTACCAATTGGACGTCTCCGATGGAGGCACGACGGATGCGACTGCGATTCAGCTTACGAAGGCAGGCATTCCCTCTGGAACGGTGAGCCTGCCAATGAGATACGCCCATTCCCCGGTCGAGGTGCTCAGTCTGAAGGACTTGGACAGGTGTGCAGAGCTGATGGCGCGTGCCCTCGAGACAGTGGGCAGGTACTTTACGCGTTAGCTTAAACGGAGTGGTACGCGTTAGCTTAAACGGAGTGTACCGCGAAGCTTAAACGAAGTGTAAGGCGTAAAATGGCAAATGTTATAAATAAGCAACGTGAGATGAGGTAACCAAGGAGGTAGCATTTTGGCCGAAATTTCAGTTGTAAAGAAGGACGGGCACTTGGAGACGTTCCAACCAGAAAAAATCGCAAGGGCGTGTATGAGTGCTGGTGCCCCTAAAGAGACTGCCGAGAAAATTGCCGAGGAAGTTCAAAGTAGCGCATACGATAAAATTCCCACATCTGAAATAAGAAGGATGGTATTGGACAGACTCAAAGCGGAGAGTCCTGCGGCAGCAGAAGCCTTTGAAAAATACACGAAAACAGCATGATCTTTTAACACCTCTATTAAGGAGGATAGGTGATGCAATTAACGTTATTCGCACCCATTATTAGCATAGCAGGTCTGATATTCGCTGCATTGTTAGCGCTACGCGTTCTTAAGGAAGACGTAGGCACGCCCAAGATGAAGGAGATTTCTGAAGCGATTCAGGAAGGGGCGATGGCATTTTTAAACAGGGAATACAAGACCATAGCGATTTTCGTTATCGTGGTTGCAGCGGTAATCTTTGCAACCATAAATGCCGAGACGGCACTGGCGTTCATCATCGGCGCACTTCTCTCGGCATTGGCAGGAAATATAGGCATGAGGGTTGCCACCAGGTCTAATGCAAGAACTGCCAATGCATGTAAGAAAAGTCTGAACGATGGGTTGAGGGTTGCATTTTCAAGTGGCGCGGTGATGGGGTTATCTGTCGTAGGACTTGGATTGCTGGGTGTGAGCGTTTTATATTACGTTTTCGGAGACCCGGGCATACTTTTCGGGTTTGGATTCGGTGCCAGTTCCATTGCGCTTTTCGCCAGGGTCGGGGGAGGAATATACACCAAGGCAGCTGACGTAGGAGCGGACTTAGTTGGAAAAGTCGAGGTAGGCATCCCTGAGGACGATCCGAGGAATCCTGCTGTCATTGCAGATAACGTTGGAGATAACGTTGGTGACGTGGCCGGCATGGGCGCGGACCTATTCGAATCATACGTGGATTCCATCATCGCGGCGATGGCGATAGGTATCGTCGCATATACAGGTGGCATGGGGATAAGGGCTGCAGAACTTCCGCTGGCGCTGGCGGCTACGGGAATTTTTGCATCGATCGTCGGAACGTTCTTTGTGGGGGCTGGCAAGAGAGCGAACCTGCATGCCGCACTCAACAAAGGCATATTTGCGAGCGCCATTCTGATGGCAATCATGGCATACTTTGTAATCAGGATTCTCATTGGTGACGTTGGCGTATTTTATGCAACGCTTGCCGGCTTGATTGCAGGGATTTTAATCGGGCTAATCACGGAGTACTACACATCTTCTGCGAACGCGCCGACGAGAGCAATTGCACAATCGGCACAGACGGGTGCCGCGACCAACATCATCAGCGGACTGGCGGTCGGCATGCAGAGTACAGTGGTGCCAATTGTTGTGGTATGTGCTGCCATCCTGCTTGCACACCACTTCGCTGGATTGTATGGAATTGCGATTGCTGCCGTGGGAATGCTTTCCACATTGGGAATAACGCTCGCTGCCGATACCTATGGTCCCGTGGCGGATAATGCCGCAGGAATTGCAGAGATGGCGCATATGGGAAAGGAGATAAGGGAGAGGGCTGAAGCGTTGGATGCGGTGGGAAATACAACCGCCGCTATTGGGAAGGGCTTTGCCATTGGCTCTGCGGCGCTTACTGCTCTGGCGCTATTTGCGACGTACTGTATTGCAACCAACCTCCAGAGCATCGACATAATGAATCCAAAGGTTATCGTAGGTCTGCTTATAGGAGGTCTGCTGCCATTTCTATTCTCCTCGATTACGATGAGAGCGGTCGGGAGAGCGGCGTTTCAAATCGTCAACGAGGTGCGCAGGCAATTTGACGAGATCCCCGGTCTGATGGAAGGAAAGGCAAAACCAGATTATGCGAGATGTGTTGATATAAGCACGAGTGCAGCCTTGAAGGAAATGGTCGTTCCTGGCATATTGGCTGTTATAGTGCCGATTGCCATGGGATTGACACTTGGTGCTGAAGCGCTTGGTGGCCTGTTGACTGGCGCGATAGTCACGGGATTTTTGCTTGCGATCATGATGGCTAACGCTGGCGGTGCCTGGGACAATGCAAAGAAATACATTGAGGCTGGAAATTTGGGCGGCAAAGGTTCTCAGACGCATAAGGCTGCAGTAGTAGGGGACACGGTGGGCGATCCATTCAAGGACACATCCGGTCCATCATTGAACATCCTGATCAAGCTGATGTCCATCGTTGCGCTGGTCTTCGCTCCGTTGTTCATCTGAGCACCCAAAACTTGATATTTAGTAAAATTGATTTAGGTGCGGTGCAGAGAGATGGTCGCCTCATTCAAGGGCATAAAATTTTTTGACACTACGCTCAGAGATGGAGAGCAGACGCCCGGCGTGTCTTTAACGGCAGAGGAGAAGCTCTGGATTGCCAGGAAACTCGATGAGTTAGGAGTTCATGTCATCGAGGCAGGCTCTGCGATTACATCGGAGGGTGAAAGGGCATCGATCAAAGCCATTGCAAATGAAGGTCTGCGTGCAGAGATATGCAGTTTTGCCAGAGTCTTGAAAAACGATATAGACCTAGCCCTGGAATGTGACGTGGATTCCGTGCACCTGGTCGTGCCGGTTTCGGACTTGCACATCAAGCGAAAGCTGAAGAAGGATAGGGAAACGGTAAAACAGATGGCTGTTGATGTTACGGAATATGCCAAGGACCATGGTTTGATCGTTGAGCTAAGCGGAGAGGATGCGTCGAGGGCGGATTTGGACTACCTTATATCATTATACAAAGAGGGAATCTCCGCTGGCGCAGATAGGATATGCTTTTGTGATACTGTCGGCGTGCTGATCCCGGAGCAGACGGAAAAGATATTTACCAGGCTGAAAACTTTATCTGTACCAACAAGCGTGCACTGTCATGATGACTTCGGGCTGGCGGCGGCGAATTCAATTACAGCGCTGCGTGCAGGGGCGCAGCAGGTGCATGTAACCGTCAACGGTCTTGGCGAACGCGCGGGAAACGCCTCCTTGGAAGAGGTTGTGATGACGTTAGAAGCGCTGTACAACTACGATACGGGCATAAATACCAAAGCCCTCTATACCACCTCCAGGTTGGTGAGTCGGCTGACCGGTGTGCCGGTTGCGCGTAACAAGGCCATCGTTGGAGATTATGCATTCACGCACGAATCTGGCATTCACACGCATGGAATATTGGCGTCTCCAGAGACATACGAGCCCATCGCGCCGGAAAAAGTTGGCAGAGCGAGAAAGATAATACTCGGCAAGCACGCAGGAAAAAGCTCTGTTAAGATGGCGTTGAAAGAATTCGGACTCAAGGCGAGCGAAGAGCAGGTTGGTGAGATCGCAAACAGGGTCAAGGAGCTGGGCGACAAAGGAAAAAGGGTTACGGATGCTGACCTGCAGGCGATCGCGGAAGCGGTGTTAGGGGTCTATAGAGAGGCCAAGGTGAAACTGGACGAGCTGACCGTCATATCTGGAAACAAGGTCACACCAACCGCATCGGTTAAGTTGGTGGTGAATAATAAGGACGTGACGGAGTCCGGCACCGGTGTCGGTCCCGTTGATGCGGCGATAAATGCGCTGCGTAGAGCGATAGCTGGCCTAGCGGATATACAGCTGGAGGAGTATAGGGTCGAAGCCATCACTGGCGGCACGGACGCACTTGTCGAGGTGTGGGTCAAACTGAGCAAGGATGGAAAGATGGTCACTGCAAGGGGGGCAAGAGAGGATATCATCATGGCATCTGTGGAAGCCGTACTAGAGGGAATCAATCGATTGATGGAGTAGGATGAGATGTCAAAGAAGCAAAAAATGAGTGGTGCAGAGGCGTTCGTCGAGTGTCTGCATAAGGAACACGTGGAGGTAATCTTTGGAATACCAGGAGGTGCACTACTGCCGATATATGATGAGCTGTATGATTCGGACATAAGACACATCCTTGTGAGACATGAGCAGGCGGCGGCGCATGCGGCAGACGGTTATGCAAGAGCGACGGGACGGGTGGGCGTGTGTATGGCGACCTCTGGTCCAGGGGCTACGAATCTGGTTACGGGTCTAGCGAATGCGTACATGGATTCCGTGCCCATAGTCGCATTCACAGGACAGGTTCCTACGAGCATGATAGGCAACGACGCGTTTCAGGAGGCAAACATCACAGGTATCACACTTCCAATCACCAAACACAATTATCTCGTGAAAGATGCCAGGACGCTGCCTGATATCATAAAGGAGGCACTCTATATCGCCTCAACAGGGCGGCCAGGTCCAGTGCTTGTGGATTTGCCAAAGGACGTTCAAACAGAGGAAATTGAATTCGAGTACCCTAAGAACATCAAGTTGAGAGGGTACAAGCCAACATCAAAAGGACATCCACTACAGATTAAGAGAGCCGCCAAGGCTATAATGGAGGCCGAACGACCCATCATATATGCCGGGGGCGGGGTTGTGATCTCTGGAGCTCACGCGGAGCTTCTTGCTTTAGCAGAGACTCTCATGGCTCCGGTGACCACGACATTACTGGGCATCGGTACATTTCCAAGCGTGCATCCTCTGTCACTTGGAATGGTCGGAATGCACGGCACGAAATACGCAAATTACGCGATGACGGAATCGGATTTGATCATAGCTATCGGAGCGAGATTTGATGACAGGGTGACCGGTCGACTGGATGGCTTCGCGCCCAATGCGAAGGTCATTCACATCGATATAGATCCAGCCGAGATCAGCAAGAACGTCGCTGCACACATCCCAATCGTCGGAGATGCCAAGAATATCCTCAAGGAGCTGATTAAAGAGCTGAAGCGGAAGCCCAAATCAAAGTGGAGCGAAAAAATCGAAAAATGGAAAAAAGAGTTTCCGTTGGAGTATGACAGGAAGAGCAAGGAGATCAAGCCGCAATATGTGGTCGAGCAAATTTACGATCTCTGTCCGGACGCCATCATCGCCACCGAAGTAGGTCAGAATCAGATGTGGGCAGCTCAATACTTCAAATTTACCAAGCCGCGTACGTTCATAACCTCGGGCGGATTGGGCACGATGGGGTATGGATTCCCGGCTGCCATAGGCGCGAAAGTGGGATGTCCCGACAAGACGGTCATCGACATCGCAGGAGATGGGAGCTTCTTGATGAATTCCCAGGAACTGGCGACAGCGGTCATCAATGACATCCCGGTCAAGGTGGCAATCCTGAATAACAAATTTTTGGGAATGGTCAGACAATGGCAGGAACTGTTCTATGATAGGCGGTATTCTGCCACGCGTCTGGATACGAGCCCGGACTTCCCTAAGCTGGCGGAAGCGTATGGGGCGCTCGGCATAGAGGTCACCAAGCCAGGTGATGTGAGGTCTGCGATTAAAGAAGCGCTCGCTTCTGACAAGCCGGTGGTGATCGACTTCCAGATTACTCCAGAGGAGAACGTATTTCCAATGGTGCCGGCAGGGGCAGCTATAAATGAGATCATAGATTATGGGGAGAAGATATGAAACACACACTTTCCCTCTTGGTTGAAAATAAGCCAGGCGTGCTCGCACGAGTTTCCGGTCTATTCTCCAGAAGGGGTTTCAACATTGACAGCTTGGCAGTGGGTATCACGGAAAATCCTGAGATATCAAGAATGACCATCGTTGTAGAGGGCGACGACAGGATCTTGGAGCAGGTAATCAAGCAGCTAAATAAACTTGTAGATGTGATCAAGGTTTCAGACATCAAACCAGAGTCATCGATCGACAGGGAGCTTGCGTTGGTTAAAGTAGAGGCAGGGCCCAAAGAGAGGCCTGAGATCATGCAGATTGCTGACATCTTCCGGGCAAGGATCATCGATGTTGGTACGAGAACTCTCGTGATTGAGATCACCGGCGATGTGTCCAAGATAAACGCAATGACAGATCTATTGAGGAGATTTGGGATCAAGGAAATGGTGCGAACTGGCAAGGTCTCGATGCTCAGGGGCGCAAAGGCAGTCAAGGAGGAGTGATCATGGCAAAGGTTTACTACGACAAAGACACGGATTTGATGCCGCTGAAGAATAAGGGGATTGCAGTCATCGGTTATGGCAGCCAGGGGCATGCACAGGCACAGAATTTGCGGGACTCAGGACTGGATGTTGTGGTTGGAGCTCGCAAGGGGCAATCCTGGGATAAGGCAAAAGAGGATGGCTTGGAGGTTCTATCGGTCAAGGATGCTGCCGCAGGGGCAGACATTGTTCAAATCCTTGTACCAGATCACGTACAATCTGCGCTCTATAAGGACGACATCTTACCGGGTTTGAAAAGGGGTAAAGCACTTGGCTTTTCCCACGGGTTCAGCATTCATTTCAAACAAATCGTACCGCCAGAAGATATAGATGTGTTCATGGTTGCGCCAAAGAGTCCTGGTCACCTGCTCAGGAGAATGTATCAGGAGGGAAAGGGCGTGCCAGGATTGCTTGCGATTCACCAAGATTTTACTGGAGGGGCGAAGCAGCTGGGATTAGCGTATGCAAAGGGGATTGGATGTGCCAGGGCAGGTGTCCTAGAGACCACGTTTGCGGAGGAAACGGAAACTGATTTGTTCGGCGAGCAGGTGGATTTGTGTGGTGGCGTCACCGAGATGATCAAGGCGACGTTTGAGACATTAGTAGAGGCCGGGTATCAGCCGGAGGTTGCGTATTTTGAATCATTACACGAGCTCAAACTGATCGTGGATTTGATCCAAGAGGGCGGGCTAACTCACATGTGGAGGTCCGTATCAGACACCGCAGAATATGGCGGCTTAACCAGGGGAAAGAGGATCATAAATCGCCAGTCCAGAGAAGCCATGTGGGAGATTCTAAGAGAGGTC
>JAUWXC010000072.1 GCA_030616565.1 Methanocellales archaeon
ATGCTGGCGACGTCCCTGATTCAAAGCAGCAGCGCAACGACTTCCATGGTCGTAGCCCTGGTAGCCAGCGGCACTCTGGACTTAGGAACGGCAATACCAATTATAATGGGCGCAAACATGGGCACGACCGTGACAAATACATTGGTCTCCTTGGGACACATCACGCGGAAGGCGGAGTTCAAGAGGGCTTTTGCAGCGAGCACCATTCACGACATCTTTAACGCCCTGTCCATCTTAATTGTCTTTCCTCTCCAGTATTATACGAATTTCCTAGGCATAATTTCCGATAACGTGGCGCTGGTTTTGGTGGGGAAAGAAGCGGTCGAATTTCCGAGTCCTGTGAAACTCATAACCAAGCCCATCATTGACATTTTTGCGCAACATCTCCCGCCCATCCTCTTGATGATTGCATTCATTGTTTTATTATTCGTCGGGTTGAAACTCATGACGGATTCCATGAAGGTCATAATGACCGGTCGATTGAGGAGAGCGATAGACACGGCATTCAGTAAACCAAAAAAGAGCTTCTTGACCGGTCTGGCATTTACGTCTATAATCCAGAGCAGCAGCATAACCACTTCATTAGCGGTTCCGCTCGCCGGAGCTGGTTTAGCAACTACGTCAATGATATTTCCATTCGCACTGGGGGCGAACGTCGGCACGACGGTAACTGCTCTAATAGCAGCCCTGGCGACAGGGAGTACGATAGCCATAGCAGCTGCCCTTGCACACCTATTCTTCAACGTAATCGGAATATGTATATGGTATCCATTAAAAAAGATACCCATAGGAATATCCGAACGACTGGCTGATGCCGTGCAAGCGCATGGGAGCTATGCAATAATCTATATAATCATAGCGTTCTTCATAATACCTGCTATGGTGATAACGTTGTTGTGTTGAGGTGGATGAATGGTCTTTAAATTGATAAAGGAGATCGTAAAAGGGCACACTGAGCTCCAAGAGCTGTCAAGTGATATCAGAGATGTGTACAAAATCTCCAAGGAGATGTACAAGGACGTATGGATAGCGATACTGACCAGAGACAAGGAGTTGGCGCAAAAGGCTTTGAAGAGAGATGATGAAGTCAATGCCAAGGAAGTAAGAATTAGAGAGAATTCACTGAAATATGTAGCAACATCGATGATTCCCGTGGACGTCGCGATCGCTTTTTCCATGATAGATCTGGCATCGATACTGGAATCGATGGCAGACTATGTTTGCGTGTTGGCCAAGATGTGTATTGGCGGCAGAATAAGATATGAAAAAGGGGAAAAGTACTCAAAGATGCTGGAAAAAGCCGATCAAATCATCGCGGATATGTTTGACAATGCGCTTGTTGCTCTGGAGGAAGAGGATAGAAAGATGGCCAAGAAAGTCGTGAAGCAATATGATGATGTGCTTAATCTTCAGAAAGAGCTAATGGAAAAAATAGATAAGGATGAGAAGATAGGGGCAAGAAGAGCAGGCGGATTGGTGATGGCAATGAACAGCTTTGCGCGTATTGGCAGGAAGTTGAGTTTGGTTGCAGGCAGCGTTTTAAAGCCATATCCAATGTTGAGGCATTGAGCATGCGTTTACCAGATGCACAGGCAAGACATCCAGATATTCTGATTGACCTGACAAGAGTGGGCGTCACCAACGTGAAGAAACTCGTAGAGGTCGCCAGAGAAGGGAAGAGACCGGTCATCTTAATTTCCACATTTGATGTATTTGTGGACCTGCCCTTTGATAGGAAAGGCGCCAATCTTTCACGTAATTTTGAGGCGATCGATGAGGTGCTGGAAGAAGCGATAGCTGCACCTGTTTATGAAATCGAAGAGCTCTGCAGCGAGGTGGCGCGCCGCCTACTTAATCGGCACGAGTATGCCTCTAAAGCAGAGGTTAAAATGAGGAGCGAATACATCGTCAAGCATCAAACGCCCAAGACGAAAACCAAATGCCAGGAGGTCGTGAACATCTCCGCTGGAGCGGTTGCCACCAGGGTAGAGGAGGATATCAGAAAGACCGTTGGCGTAGAAGTGGCTGGCATAACCGCCTGTCCTTGCGTGCAGGAGATCATGTGCGAGAAGGCTAAAAGTGAACTGCAAAAGTTAAACGTGCCAGAAGCAGCGATCAATACATTTCTCGATAAAATTCCAATGGCCACGCATAATCAGAGGGGGTGGGGGTCAATCTCTATCGAAGGGCATGACGGGCCTGAGGTCAGGAGGGAGAAACTGATTGAGATAATAAAAAATTCGATGAGTTCACAGATTTATGAATTATTGAAGCGCCCTGATGAGATCTTTGTCACAGAGACGGCACACAGAAATCCAAAATTTGCAGAGGATTGTGTCAGGTTAATGGCGCAAATGGTCGTGCAAGAGTTTCTAGATATACCAGATGATTCAATCGTGACGATCAAGCAGGTCAACGAGGAGAGCATCCATCAGCACGACGTGTTTGCAGAGCGCATAGCTACGATGGGCGAGCTCAGGTCTGAGATGTCGCGTTAACTAGATGAGCCATATAGAAACTATATAAAAAAATAAAAACATGGCTCTTTCTCAATATTCTAAAAGTTTAAACATTCTAAAATATTGAATATGGCCAAAAAACAAAAAGATAGGTATTTTATACATGGCGCCACAAGTGAAGAAATACATGGCCGAATACAAACTTGGAATATCAGAGCTGGACAAAATTCTGGGCGATACCAAGGGCGGGTCGAACATAATGCTGACAGGACCGGCGATGTGTAAGAAAGATGCTCTGGTCTACAACATTTTGTATGCAGGCTTGACGAGAGGAGAGAGTGCCATTCTCGTGACAACGGAAGAGACGGGTGGCAGCGTATTGAAATGGTTTAAACAACATGAGTTGGAGATAAACAGAAAGCGATTTGGAATCGTGGATTGTGTCTCGACCTCGCTGGGCATAAGAGTCTCGGATACGCCTAACATAAAGATGGCGCCCAGCCCCTTGGACATAACTGGAGTCGGAGTCAAGATAAGTCAATTTTTAGAGCAATTTCGTACGAAGGATACAGTTCGAAAAACGAGATTGATCATTAACTCACTGTCGACGATGCTGATGTATTCCAATCTGCAGACCGTTTTTAGGTTCCTGCATGTTTTCACCGGCAGGATTAAAGCTGCAGACGCTCTTGGTGTTTATGTGGTCGAGGCTGGCATGCATGACGATAAGACGGTTGCAACGCTCAAAAAATTGTTCGATGGTGCGATAGAAATCAAAGAAGAAAATGACAAGTTTTCCATTCGGGCAACGGGATTAGATGCAAAATCAACCAGATGGATTAAGTACAATGTCGATAGAACGGAGAGCATAATGCAGATTAAGGTGGTGTAGCGCACATCACCGATTGATGAATCTCGTGTTCAAACATTTCTTCTCGTCAAGATTGGTGGGAATAACGAGATCAAAACATGTTAAAGGAGAGATAATAGATCCATTGACAGAAAGGCAGAATATCGTTCATTCCCTGGTCAATATCGATTCATTAGGTTTGGCATATGAACTTATTGAAAGTCCCTCTAAGCCCGAATAGCAAGGATTTGACCATCTAAGCACCAAACTCAAGGAGAATTCGGGAGGAGAGGAGATGACCACAGCCAATGATAAGAATCATATGGATAATGAAAAATGAAAAGAATACGAGGAGCATATGAACAAGGAAGAGTTTTGGGCCATATATTCACAGCAGGACGAAGCTAACCGACGTAAAATGCTGAATGAAGACCTACCTGAGGTAAAAGGGTCTTGACTTCTCTTAATTTCCCCTTTCTTTTGGAAAAAGATTATTACTGAATCTGACACTGGTTAATACAATGTCCGTGTTTAATGAGATGATACCCGACGAGAAAATGCGCGATGAGTTAAAAGAGGTTTTTCTTGGCACGAGCGTCCTCGTCATAAGCTGGATCCTGGTCACAGCCGTACACGAGTGTTTCCATGCGCTCACCGCCATGGCTCTGGGATATGAGATTGCCTTAATAGACATACAATTCACCTTTGGGTCATTGACCGTGCAGGGATTGATGAACCCAATGGACACAGTGATAGTAGCCATAGCAGGCACTGTAGGGCTCACCGCAATCGGGGTTGTTTTTATCTATGTTTTACGAAGCAGAATTTTAAACATGGTAGGCGTGATCTTTCTCGCCAGGGCATGGATCGATTCATTGCCGTTATACAACTTTGACGGAGCACACGTTGCGCAAAACTCGGGTTTAATCCTGGCATGGATGGTAGCTATCATGATGGTCTTAATCAGCGGAGGGGCGATCATGCACGTGATCAAGGGAGGGAATTAGATTCCATGGTGACTTCACGTTCAATCCCAGAAGTGCCTCGTTCTCATATATGCCCGCTCGGCTTTTAGGATGTCTTACACTTTCTTCAAAATTCCAATCTTGGGTTCGTAACAACGCCCTTCATCCATAAGTTCCCTGACCGCACTCTCAGCCACATCGTCAGACAGATTGTGCTTACGTGCAGCGTTGATCAAGTCCAAGTAACCGATACCGTCTCCCTGGTCCATTTTTTCGAGCAAGCCAAACACGATCTCCTTTGGCTCTGGTGCTTTCTTCGCCTTCTTCTCCTTGCCAAGACCCGCGATGATATATTCTCCCTCTTTTTTGGTCCCCACAACCTTGGGAAGCGTGGGCTTGGCGATGATGTACTCGGGCTTCTTGCTAACATCTTTAGAAATACCCTCTACCGCACCCCTCGCCACATCAACCAGCTGGCGAAGATACGTTTCTGTGATATGATAATGACCAAACGCCATAACGATCCCGTCCACCAGTCTCGCACTTATTTTGCCCTTGAGATGATCGCGCAGCTCTTCTCCACGCAGATTAGAGGATAACGCGAGTTTCATCGC
>JAUWXC010000052.1 GCA_030616565.1 Methanocellales archaeon
CAGCATCGCCAGGGGTCTGGAATATTATACCGGCATGGTATTCGAGATATACGCGAAAAATCTGGGCGCGCAAAATCAGATATGCGGTGGAGGAGCATATCGCCTGGCGCATCTGCTGGATGGGGAGGATGTGCCTGCTACGGGCTTTGCCTTCGGTTTTGACAGGGTCGTCGAGGCGCTGGATGTAAAGATGGCGCCTCAAAAAAGAGTCGTCGTCATAACAAGAGATGAGACGAGAAAGGATGCGCTCAAGATTGCTAACTCCCTGCGAAGGCATATACCAACATACGTCGATGTGCTGGGGAGGAGCATCAAAGTCCAGCTGTCCCATGCCAATGCAATGGGAGTTACGCATGCAATCATCATAGGACCAAAGGAATTGCAGGCAGGAAAGGTAACGCTCAAGGACATGGAGACGGGCGAGCAAGAATTATTGACGCTGGATGAAGTCGTCAAACGTATTGCATGAGCACAAATGCTAGATATACGAGGAGGATGAGAATTACGGAATGTTTTAGCCCGGCAGTGATCTCGCCCTCGCCCATCTGGCCGGCAACGAGCCCTGACACGAACGCTTGAACGATCGCTGTGTGGAAGAACAGGCGTGTGTATACCATTGGATCAAACTCCCTGAGGAAAAATGCCCCGCCCTCCCCGACAGCTGCCCCTGCTTCGGACATCACTGGCAAGAAAAAAGCCGATAGAACCATGATGACAAAAAGAAACACGAAGGAAGCCAGATAGCATATCGCAACGTATATGGCCATACCACCGCGCCGTTCATCTTCCAATGCCTTGATCTCCCTGGCATCTTTTGCTGCCACCTCCAGTATGTCGGGAACGTTTGCCCCTGCCCTCTCAGCCTGGACGATTAGCGAAACGGTTCGTGCGACCAACGGCGTTTTTACCCTTTTGGCAAAGTCTTGCAGCGTCTCCTCAAATGGAATGCCCCATGACACCATCGCATCCATCTTCTTTATCTCAGGGGTCAGAGCACCGTATTCACCCTTTGCCACAGCCCTCAAGCCCCTTGGAATCGTCATTCCGGATCGCTTGATCTCGGCTAAATCCCTTATGAAAGCCGGGAAGCATTCTTCGATTCTCCTTATGCGTGTATATCGATAATATTGTGCAAAACCGGGCGGTGCTACTGCAATGAGCACGGTGAAAATGACCACATCATCGATGCGAATCGTGCCCCAGTACGCGTACAAGCCAAAGAGAAGAAATATTATGGCAGCGGGTATGCTAAGAATCATCGCGTAGAGGGGGTTTTCCGTAGGAATCGCCCTTATCTTTTTAACGAGGTCGAAGTTCATCTTATCACGCCCTCGGAGCGGCCATCTGGGTCGAGAATATGGTGACAGCCCCCCCCAATGGGATGAGGAGATATGTGATTAGATATAAAAGCGTAGGGGCGCCCCCGCTCAACATCGATATGACAGACAACATGATGATGAGAAGTAAGGGTCCGGCTACGAATGCCGCCACATACATCTCGCCGATGAAGCCCAGGGTTTCGATAAACTCCTTCTGCGCCCGCCTGTTCTCGCTCGTATACACATCGGCCTTGATCCTAAAATATGGCTCAAGCTCGCCGCCAGATGTGCTCGTCGTGATCACGCCATACAGAAACTCTTGCAAGTGTTGAGAGGGTGTGGTCGCAGCGACGTTCTTTACAGCAGTATTCAAATCACGCCCGAACAGGTCGATGTCCCTGACGATATACCTCGCTTCGACGGCGACATCCCCATATATGTCCGCCTTTGCCAGCGAGCGAAAGACGTCTGCAGGTATGACCTTTGCCCCTGCCATGGCGGCGATGTAGTTGATGGCGTATGGCAGTATCGCATCAATACGCCTTCCACGCCTAGCGGCCACTAAAGAAGGATATACCAAAAACCCGAGATATGTTAACATGGAAAATCCAATGCCGATGAGGATGGAGAGGCTGGCAGTGATTATGTTGAGGGAGGCAAAGACGTATACGATTAGAATTGTAATGACGGTGCCCACAGCCCCGACCAGAGCAGCGCATACCAAGGTAGTGGCGAGATACATTTCGAACGTGGTTTTCATCCTTGCCTTTAATATGTCCAGCCGAAGTCCGTAGTACTTTTCCCTGCGCGATTTGAGCCGGTCGCCCAGAATACCATATGCAAACGTTTGAAAGACGTTAACCACGTACATCCCGCCTGACCATTTTCATCAGTTTTTCGGGCTCCCTGTAATACGTGACCACTATCTTCGCCACATCTTCATAGTGTGTTATACCCTTTTTCTTCATCCATTCCAATACATCCTGGCGCCTTTTTGACTCCTTCATCAACTCTTTTTCATCCCAGGAGCGCTCTTTCATTATGTCCTCCAAAACATAGGAGCGGCCGGTATATTCGAACTCATCAGAAGATGGAATCCACCGGAAGACTTCGTTGGTTAGCAACTCGCCGGTTCTCGAGTCCACGCCGATTATCTCGGTTAGCGTTTTCATTCTCCGCACCCTCTTGCCGCCAACCCTGGCCTGATTCTGAATGCTGATTATGTCCAGCGATTTGAGCAGTATCCGTGGAATGTTGATCGGCGGATTCTCCAGCCTGTGTACTACCGAGAGCACAGAATCTGCATGCATCGTCGAGAACGTGGTATGACCGGTAGCCATCGCCTGAAACAGCACATATGCCTCCTTGCCCCGCACCTCTCCCACGATCAAGAACTCCGGCCTCTGCCGCAATGCAGAACGAAGTAATTCATACATATCGATGGCGCCAACAACCCCCCCGGCCGCCTCCCTCGTAACGCCCGGAATCCAGTTCGGATGCGGCAGGTTCAATTCCCTGGTATCTTCAATCGAGATGATCTTCATCTCAGGAGGGATGAACAACGCCATAGCGTTGAGCGTGGATGTTTTGCCCGAGGCGGTGCCGCCAGCGAAGATGATGCTTTTGTTGTTTTCCACAGCCAGCCAGAGATATGCCATCGCTCCGACTGGAAAAGTGTTGAGATCGATGAGATCAGGCGGTGTAAAAGGACTCTCCCTGAATTTTCTGACGGTAAACGTGCTTCCTTTAGTGGTGATTTCCTTACCCAGCGTTAACTGTACCCGTGAGCCGCCTGGCAGCGTTCCCTCCATAAGCGGATCGGCGATGGATATGTGTCTTCCGCAGATCTGGGCTACCTTGATGATAAAGGAGTCCAGTTCGTCCTCATCCTCAAATAGTACATTGGTTTTGATTGACTCGTGCTTTTTATGATACACGAAAATGGGGATGCCAGGGCCATCGCAGGAGATGTCCTCTACTCCCGGATCCCTCATTATGGGATCGATCTTTCCATAACCCAGGAACTCGCGCATTATGTAATACATGATCTTCTCCTTTGAGACTGGGCCGAGCTCTATCCTATAATCATCCAGGACCTTATTCGTGCTATTTTTCAGGTATACGCGAGCACCCTCTTCTTCGAGCGTTCTTAGATCAACGTCCAACGCCTCGACTAGTTTGGTTTGTATATCACCCAGTAGTTTTCGCTCACTCCTGCTCAACCTAGGCTCAAGAATCCGATAATGGTATTCATGCGTAGCCGGCTCATATGCGACTCTTATATAGGCATAGGGCTCGTTAACAGGGTACACCTCAATCGCTTCATACGAAACATCTTTTGGCATACCCAAGTCGACCAGTGGACCGTGTTTTTTTGAATCGTATTTCTCCTCCCTTGGTCTTCCGGATATGCGCTCACGTATGCGCCACAGCCACGGTTTGCGCTCTACTTTCTCCGCCTTTGTCACCTTAGCAGGAGGCGTGACCGGTCCTTTGGCCATTTTGCTCTCTTCCAACGCCTTTTTCCATACTGCTTCGATCTCTTCGCTCACCTTGGCCCTTTTTGAGACTTTGACCTTCGGCGCTATTAACCGCTCCAACGTCTCCTTCGAGACCTCCGCTGCCTTTTTGCGCCCTTTCCTGGAGACTTTTTTCTTTGCCATCATTCACCACCGCAAGTGCTACGAGCGTCGCATGAACAGGTCTTTGAGTTTTTCAACAAATCCCTTTTCTCCTAACTGTTCCAGTTTAAAGAACTGGAAGAGTTGTAATCCCGAAGGGGTTTCAACATTGCCGAATCTCTCTTCAAACAAAGATGTAGCTAATCTCTTAAATGCTTTAGCTGCTGGCGAGTTTGGTGCATCGCTCACCACAGGCACCCTGAGCATGGATGCCTTTCTGACCTTCGAATCCTCGGGAACTACCTGCAAAATATCGAGGTCCAGCAGTTCTTCTACCTTCTCGACCGATAATTCGTTCCTTCTGCCAGCCCTATTGATAATTGCGCCCTTTACCTCCCTATCATACCTCTCCGCCAACATCTTGATTTTCAGGGCATCCACAATAGATGCTAAATCGGGATTCACGACCAGGAATATGCCGTCTGCCGCCCTTAACGGCGCCATGCACTCTTTACTCATTCCCGGAGGTGCGTCGATCAGTACAAAATCAGCCACCCTGCGAAGTTGCTTGACAACATCTGGAAATCTCTTGAACGATATTTGTGAGCCTTGCAATGAGATGCCGCTTGGCACGACCTTTACCCCGCCAGACCCATCATACATGGCATCTTTTACATTCGCCTTGCCAGCTAATACTTCGTGCAACGTCGTCGGGCACTCCTCTAATCCAAGCGCTAAACCCATGTTAGCCATGCCGACGTCGGCATCTACCATGATGACTTTTGCCCTCTCAAAATAGCGAGAATACAATGCTGCGAGGGCAACACCGAGATTTATCACGGTCGTCGTTTTTCCTGTTCCACCCTTGCCAGAGGCGACGGTATATACCTTTGTTTTCATGGTATGTCTACCATATTCTATCCAGCGCATATATTAAAACTTGATATCAAAACGATGAAATTCGCCAGTATATACCCTCTTTATGACTTTCACATCCGTAACACGCGCCGTTGGCGGTCCCTCTCGCAACAACGAGAGCAGGTCGTCAACATGACCTTCGTCTCCCTCCACAATAACTTCGACACGCCCGTCATTCAGATTCCTGACATATCCCGTCAGACTCAAAGCGGACGCGTGTCGTGCTGCGAAGGAGCGAAAGCCCACCATTTGAACTTCTCCTGAGATGAAAATTTCAGCGCGTATTTTGGTCATTTAAAATCCCTAAACGTTAGTTTAATGCCTCTCCGACCTAGCTCTGCCTCTATCTCTTCGAAAAAGATGCCTTTGCCGCTCACATGCTCGTGTTTGTATGCCATAACCTTACCACCGGGATATCCCGTGCTCGTGCGCTTCGCTCCACAAGAAGGACTTTTTGCCACCCCGATGATTTCGATGTCTGTGCCTTTTTCGACCAGTTGCTGTATCATATCGGCGTATGGTTTGAACAACCTGCGACAAAACTCCCTGTACCTGGGGAAGTCCAGCTGATTTTTCGTCACCTCCCAGCGGCTCAGCCCGAGATATATCGTTTCTGGACATGGTAACTGTATTACCGGCCCACTAACCTTGAACTCGGTGCCCTTGCCAATTCGCACCGCTGGATTGAGCAGGCAGTGCGCGACCACCAAGATCTTCATGCGATACCCATCGCCTTGTTCGTTTTTTGAATCGATTTCTGCGCATCTTTCTCCAGCGCCATCATTGCCCTTATCGCATCAATGTTCTCCGGTATCGCATCCGCCTCCTGGTGAATCGCCTGGAAGAAGTACAGCTCGCCATCATTTATGCAGATCGAATCTTCCCAGATGCAGTTCTCCCACATATCATATCTCGGTCTTCCCAAATCTCTACCCAACTCGATGATGGATGCGGTTGATGTCAGTCCGTC
>JAUWXC010000030.1 GCA_030616565.1 Methanocellales archaeon
GGCGCTCTTAAACCTCATAGATGAATATGACGGAATGACGGAAGATGACAGGTCATACGAATTGTCGCAACTTCCGGCTTCGGTGTCCACGAAGGTTCCATTTCGGCACATGGTCACGATCGTGCAAATCGCCAAGGAGTTCGACCACGTCATAGAGGTGCTCAAACGCAGTGGGTATGAAATTGATGACATAAATGCCATCAAGCAGAGGGTTCTTAACGCAAGAAATTGGCTGGATAAATTTGCCCCTCCCTCGGTCAAATTCAAGGTGCAGGAGCGCCTTCCTTCTGCAGTTAAGGGACTGACCCCAAAACAAAAAAGGGCATTAGCCACTCTGGCGACACAAATTGGACGCAAATGGACTGCAGAAGCACTACATGAGGAGATTTACAGAATCGCCGGGGACGTTGGTGTAGACCCAAAGGAGGCTTTCAGAGCCATTTATATCGCGTTGCTCGGCACGTCCTCAGGACCGAGAGCGGGTTGGTTCCTGATATCGTTGGACCCTGCCTTCGTCAAGGAGAGATTTGAGCGGGTTTCCCAAGTGTAAACTGTTAGCTGAGATACAATAAAGAGGATAGCGCTACTCTGGAAAAGAATAGTTTTATAATCGTTGTAAGATGATACCAGTATGCAAGGGTGGTGTAGGACCTGTATAATCCAGACGATAGAATCAAAGAAAGGCTAAGAAAGTATCTGGAGAGGGATGAGACAGGGATACGAAAAGCAGTCCTCAAACTTTTCCTGCAAGACGAGGGCTACACCACAGAGGATGTATACAACAGGCTGATAGAGCTGGGATTTGACGTGAGTTATAGGGGCATCTCTGCCATGGTGGGTTTGATGAACACCAGATTGGGCATCCTTTCAATCGATGTAACTGGAGACCATAACATATATTCTCTTAAAGAAGGGCACAAGCAACTCGTCAAATCCGTTTTGGAAAACTATTAGGTTGTGCATATGTTGAAGCAGATCATACACTCTCTCTATGACGGATACGAACGTCTCCTTGCCAAGGAGGTCATGGAAGGTCCTATTCCGTCGCATATCGCAATTATTCAGGACGGAAACAGGAGATATGCTGCAAAACTTGGTGAGCCTTTGCATCATGGTCATATATATGGAGCTCAAACTACTGAGAAGGTCTTGGAGTGGTGCATAGAGATTGGGGTCAAGCAACTGACCGTTTATACTTTTTCCACTGAAAATTTTCACAGGTCGTATGCCGAGAGGATACAACTCTACAAACTGTTTAAACAGAAATTTGAAGAGATGTGCACCGACGATGGAGTCCATAGTCACAGGGTAAGAGTAAGAGCTGTAGGCAATGTAGAACTATTTCCTTGGGAAGTGAGAAAGGCGATCAAAAAAGTTGAGCAGGCAACTAGGGATCATGATGAATTTTACCTTAACGTCGCGCTGGCATATGGTGGACGGCAGGAGATTGTGGATGTGGCAAGGGCAATGGCCAGGAAAGTCGCTGCTGGAGAGTTGAAGGCTGAGAACATCGATGAGAAAACCATATCTACCCACCTGTACCAGGGCAATCCCATCAACGTGGATTTAATCATACGCACGGGCGGAGAGAGGCGCACGTCTAATTTCCTTCCCTGGCAGGCGAGTGGCAACGAATGCGCGGCCTATTTCTGTGCACCATACTGGCCGGAGTTCAGGAAGATCGATTTTCTTAGAGCCATCAGGACATACCAGATGAGAGAACGGGAAAGGAGACGCAACACCGTGCTGAGGGTCATCAAACTGTTAAGTGAGTGTGGGCGCGCTGAGGCTGAAGAGGTAGTTGCTGTCTCCAAGCGCATACTGAATACGACGAGAAGCGATATAATGACGATTTTAAGGTCACTTCCCAAATCTTCTCTGCCGTCTCTGGAAGTCCCTGATCGCCCTCAGTAAATCCACCTTTCTAAAACCAGACCAGTTCACGTCTGTGAAATAGAGCTCCGAGTAGACGGATTGCCAGATCAGGAAATCCGTCAGTCGAACTCCCCCGGTTTTGATGACCAGGTCCGGCGCCGATTTAAATACGAGATGTGACTCTATCAGCGCTTCATCGATGTCGTCCGGCGTTATCTCGCCGCTTTCAATGTTTTGCGCAATTTGCTTTATCGCTTGCGCAAGCTCATATCTCCCGCCATAACCAATTGAAATTTCAAGCGATGCGCCCGATTTGTCGTGCCCCATTCTCACTTTTTCACGACCGGTATAAATCGTGATTTCCGCTGGTAGACCGTCCATCGCCTTGACAAGTCGTTCCCTCAATTTTGAGCAGAATTGTCTGCCAATTTCTCCAGCATCAATAACGCTGACGTGTGTCGTGATCCGCATAATTCCCAGCTCGATACACCAAGATGTGAACGCTTTGAGCTTTTTAACACCATCGTCTGTCTGCAAATCCTCATCTGCGATGATGAGAAGTACGTGCTGTGGAGGCTTTGCTTTCTTAATCTGGCTGATAATTCTGCGTTCGTATGGGTCTAGGATAGCGCCACTCATCTCGACTAAATATAAGTAAGTAGAGAGATAAAGCGTTTCGGTAAGGGGATTACTTGGAAAAAGAACAACACGAGGGATTGTTACTAATCTTATTCGGCTGCATCGCTCTAATGCTGCCCTTTTTGAGAGAGTGGCAGCTAACATTCATAGTTTTAGCCTTTACTGCTGGCGTATTCATCAAATGCAAACGTCCATCAAGATCGTTACATCTCTGTTCTGCCGTTTTGACGCTGGCAGTGCTATCATGGGTGTTGCGCCTGCCAATGTATATCGTTGGTGCGTCGATCGCCATCAGCGTATTCGGTTCTTTCGCATCCAGCACCGTTGAACCATCTCATCACATAAAGACCGTTCCGGGCAGCGTCTTGTTTCTCATTTTCAGCATCATATCTGCATTTCTCGTTGGCAGTTGGACCGTCGCGTTCATAGATTCCGGAGATACGTTCTATCAATTCATGTTCTTCTTGGCAACAATAGGCGCGGTGACGGGGGCAGTACTCAAATCCATTCCCCACAAAACCGACAATCTGACCATACCCTTTGGGTCGGCGATGGCGATGTGGTTGTTTGCAGGGTTTGGATATTGGGTCCCTCCATTCCAGGTCATGCTTGCGCTTGCGCTCACACTTACGATCGGTTATATATCCTACATGGCGAACACGGCAGATGTTACGGGCGTGCTAAGTGGAACATTGCTCGGCGTCCTGATCATCATTTTTGGAAGCGTTAAATGGTTCACAATTCTTCTGGCATTTTTCATATTGGGGGGAGCATTCACAAGATACAAATATAGATACAAGGAGGCGTTGGGGATTGCACAGGCAGAAGGGGGGGCGCGTGGGTACAAGAACGTGTTCGGCAATGGACTTGTTGCCCTGGTTTTGGCAGTCGCAGGAGGCGTGTGGGGCTGGCACGTTCTGTTGATCGCGTATCTGGGAGCGATTGCCACCGCCACAGGAGATACGCTTGCCAGCGAGATCGGCGAAACGTCAAAGACACAACCAAGGATGATTACGTCCTTTAAGAGGGTCAAACCTGGCACCAGTGGCGCCATATCCCCTCTTGGCGAGCTCTCCGCTCTGGTCGGCGCAATCCTCATAGGAGCGCTTGCCGTATTACTGGGGATGACGGAATTGCATATGATTATCGTTGCCCCCATCCTCGGAGGATTCATAGGCGTGCATATTGACAGTTTGCTCGGCGCGACCCTGGAAAACAAGGGATATCTGACAAATCACTCGGTAAATCTTCTCGCAACGGCGGCAGGAGCGATTGCATCTGTGGGTTTGTATTATGTGCTTGTTTGAGATTGTAGCCACCTTCATAGCGCCTGATAATAATACTCCCCCTTCGCCTTCTGCGCTCTATCCAGGCGCGAATTGGGCTTGTTCACCCTTGGTCTCTTCGTATCCTCATCCCTCCTGAACGTAATTCCCGCGCTCCTTAAAAATCGGTTCATGCCCTCCCTCATCTCAAATGGACCCAGGGCTTCTCCTCTTTTTCCCGGCTCGCCCTCAAAAACCATCAATCTATCGCTGAGCAAATCGATCATGTAAATATCATGGTCGACGACAAGAACGCTCACTTCATTGCTCTCGGCAAATCGCCGCATCATTCTCGTTGCCAGCGTTCGCTGCTCCACGTCTAAGTGAGCGGAAGGCTCATCTAATATATACAGATCTGCCTCCCTGCTCAGGCATGCTGCGATTGCAACCCTCTGCAACTCACCACCGCTCAGCTCTGCAACACTTTGATCCAACAGATGCTCGAGTTGTAGTGGTCTGACGATCTCTGTATCATAATGACTTGTACCGAACTCTTTTGTAACAGAACGCAGCAAATCCCTGACCTTTGTGTCCTTCCCTGTGAGGTACTGTGGCTTGTACGAGATTCTCACCCCGAGATCAAGACTGCCAACATCTGGCGTTATGACACCGGCCAATACCTTCGCAAACGTGCTTTTTCCAATTGCATTTGGACCTACGACGCCCAATACTTCGCCCTCTCGTATTTCACCACCTTTTGCGCTGAGCGTAAAGTCAGGGTATTTTTTCGTGAACGCACCAAATTTTACACGAGGGTAAATGCCCTTCTGCATCCTTGGTGCATGCACCTCGAATTTTATCTCTCTTGGGCGAATCCTGATGTTCTCCTCTGGCAGAAAACCCCTGAGGTATTCATTTATGCCCACCCTGACGCCTTTTGGGTGGGTAATGACGCCGTACGCCCCTGGGGTGCCGTATGCGATATGCACCGCATCCGCCAGCAAATCCAAAATGGCGAGGTCATGCTCCACGATTACTATGGTGCGCTTCTCGGCAAGCTCTTGAATGAGTTTCGCTGCCTTAATGCGCTGGTGGATATCCAGATAGGGCGTGATTTCATCAAAGAAATAGAAGTCAGCATCCCTTGCAGCGCACGCTACGATGGCAAGTCTTTGCAATTCTCCGCCGCTTAACTCACTGAGCTTTCTGTCCAACACATGCTCTATATCAAGTCTGGTGAGCAATTCGTTCAGCACACCACGTTCATCGACGCCTTTAAGAAATTCGCTGACTTTGCCGCCCTTGCTTGCGATTGAATCTATATCCTGCGGTTTTTGCACCGCCATAAGCTTGCTCTCAGAGAGTTTTCGCATGTATTCTTGGAGCTCTGAACCCCTGTAGCGCCCTATAATCTCATCCCAGGACGGATTTTCCTCGCCAAGATTTGGTTTGAGAGCACCAGCCAATATTTTGACGGCAGTACTTTTTCCAATGCCATTTGGACCCAGTATGCCGGTGACTTTTCCTCTTTGCGGAATCGGCAGACCATATAGCGCAAAGCCATTTACACCATATCTGTGCGTTTCCACTTCCCTAAGCTCTTCTGGCAGTCCGATGATCGTTATCGCGCCGAATGGACACTTCTTGATGCAAATGCCGCACCCAACACATAGCTCCTCGGATATGACGGGTTTTCCGTCGTCCCCGATAATTACGGTCTCGTCTCCTGTCCTCACCCTGGGACAAAATCGTTGGCATTCATATGTGCATTTCTTGGGCTGACACCTATCCCTGTTCAAAACAGCAATTCTCATAGTCGTTCACTTCAGATATTCGCGTTAAGCAGAAAAGTCCAGCTTACGAACCAAAATGTCAGGGTCATAAATCCGATATAGAGCCAATCCTTCGCCCCCAGCTCTTCCGCGCGTATGCTAACCAGCGGAAATATGTATTTTTGTATGAATATGACGAAAACAAGTATTATCAGTCCAAAACCGGCCCTGGGCTGCACTCCACCAACGCCATCGCCAGCGAGATAAAACGATATGAAACCTCCGATAATACCGAAGACTCCGGGTATGATCGTCTTCTTGACGCCATCCATATATTCCTTTTTTCGCTCTTCCTCGCTCTTCTCTGGGATTTTTATACTTGGATTCATGTTGGACAACATATATCACCAACACTTATGTTAACGTTTGCGCTATTTATACAGTGCACATGAAAGAGCAGATGACAAGCGTGGATGTGGCAGCCGTTGTGACGGAATTGCAAAGCCTCATCGACGCAAAGCTGGACAAGGCATATCAGTGGCGAGATGAGATACGACTGAGGATGAACTCCAAGAGTGTACGCTATGACCTCGTCATAGAGGCGGGCAAGCGAATGCATCTGACAAAATATCCCCGCCCCAGTCCAAGGATTGCCCCCAGTTTCTCGATGCTGCTGAGAAAACACCTGACAGGCGGGCGAGTTGTGGCAATAGAACAATACGATTTTGACAGAATCGTTGAGATTCACGTCCAGCGCGGTGATGCAAAGAGGGTACTCGTAGCCGAGTTGTTCTCAAAGGGAAACGTCATACTGCTGGATGAAAACAGAAAAATAATCCTGCCACTAAAACCGATGAGTTTTCGAGACCGGAAAGTCAGGCGGGGCGAGCAGTATGAATATCCACCATCCCAGATGAATCCGATGGAGGTCAATAAAAAAGAGCTACACACCTTATTCGACAAATCTGAGAAGGATGTCGTCAGGACACTCGCTTCTGGGCTGAATATGGGGGGCATGTACGCAGAGGAGGTATGTGCCAGGACTGGTGTTGAAAAGAGCGTTCCAGCGAAGGGTCTAGATGAGGGGCGGTTTGAATCACTTTATACCACGTTGCACGCGCTATTTGAGCCGATTAGGGCTGGTGCACTGAAACCGCACATAGTCGTTGCAGAAGAGCTGATTGACGTACTCCCGTTTGAGTTGAGGCGATACGAGACGTATGAAAAAAAATATTTTGATATGTTTAACGAGGCGCTGGATGAGTTTTTCTCGGTAAAGGAGATCAAGAAGGTAGAAGAGGAGGGGAGAGGAGTCAAAGAGACGCAACTGAACACCATAAAACGGACGCTGAAACAGCAAGAAGAGGCGGTGCAGCGTTTTAGGGAGAAAGAAAAGGAGTGCATTCAGAAGGCTGAGCGTCTTTATGCCCACTACCAGCACATCGACAAGGTTTTGCGTACCATTAAGGGAGCAAGAGAGAAGGACGTCCCATGGGACCAAATTGCCACCATGAAAGGGGTCCTAAGCGTTGACCCCAGCAAAGGAAAAGTAACAATAGAAGCAGACGACATTCCGATCGCATTGGATGTTAATTTGAACATTCCGCAGAATGCTGAGAGGTATTATCGGCGCGCTAAAGAGTACAAAAAGAAGTTGGAGGGGGCGCAAAAAGCGCTGGAAAAGAGCAAAAAGAGACTCGAAGATGTTGAAACCCTAAAAATCGAAGTCGCATACGAAAAAGCGCCGCAGCGGAGGGTTAGGCAGAAAAAGCACTGGTATGACAAATTCAGATGGTTCATTTCGTCAGATGGTTTTCTTGTGGTGGGCGGGCGAGATGCTGACACGAATGAGGAAGTCGTCAAGAAACACATGACGTCTGGAGACGTATTTTTCCA
>JAUWXC010000071.1 GCA_030616565.1 Methanocellales archaeon
CCTAGCATAATCACTGGCACTACTAGCGCTACCGGCATTACTAGCCAGATAATCAACAATAGAAGGATTACTTTCAACCCTCCATTCATGTGGATTCCCCTCTGCTGCGGCAATCGCCATCACCACCCAGGACGAGGTGCCGAATCCACCGATACTTCCATCTGGTTGCTGCTGTTTTCTCAGAAAATCCAAGGCGTCGTAAACTACCGCATCGCTGGAATTGTATGGATATGCCACTGCCGTTGCTAACGGCGCTGCGCCAGCACTGAGAAGTACCAATATCATTATCACCGCGAAAGCACTCTTTCGGTTTATTTTCATCTTTAACACATAAAACAGATGCATTTATATACTTAACATTTTGAGTAATAATTGTAACTCAAATGGGTAATGAAATGAAAATGAACGTATTTAAAGCGCTGAGCAGCACGACGCGCGTAAAGATGTTGAAGATGTTGGCCAAAAAGGAGATGCACATCACCGGCTTGGCTAAAGCGCTGGGCATCTCGGTGCCGGTTGCTGCAAAGCATGTTAAGCTCTTAGAGCAAGCGGGCTTGATCGAGAAAAGAAAGTTCGGCAGGACGCATGTGCTACGAGCAAAAATGGAAGGTTTGCATGGCAGCTTGGAGATATTTGGCGAATCCTTTACGGTTGAAGTCCCCAAAGGGTCCAATGTCATCGATGCGCTGAGACAGGTTTCTGGAATCGAGGTCGAGAGAATTGATGACAAGGAGTTCATCACCTCCATCGATGGCGAGAGAGGCTATTATATCTATGAGGTAGACAAAGAACTTCCAAACATCCCCATGAGCGAATACAAGCTTAAAAAAGATGCCGAGATGAGACTCAAAAAATTGGTGCCGGTGACTGGCAAGAAGATTACCATCAAAGTGCGCTGATCAGCCGAGCCTAACCTTTAGCAAGTTAAGAAACATCCTAGGAGCGCATTTCAGGCTGAATGCTGAGTCGCCTTTATGCTGCCATGTTATCGGGACTTCCTTGATGACGTGATTACTTTTCTTGATTCTCCACAGCAACTCGACGTCAAATTCATATCCTCGTGATATCATTTGCGGAAGCACATCATCGACGATGGAGTTATTCATGACCTTCGCCCCGCATTGTGTATCCTTGAATGGCAGACCGAACACCATCCTGACAAGTAAATTGAAGCTCCTGCTTGCGACCCTTCGCATGGGCGATTGTTTAGCCAGTATTTTAGAGGTCGCTACATATCGAGAGGCAATAGCACAATCCGCTCCGTCCAGCGCCTTCACCAACTTATCAAATTCCTCAGGCGAGACGGCACCATCAGCATCTACGAATCCGATTACGTCTCCCTTAGCAACCTTGAAGCCCTCCAACACGCCGCCCCCCTTCCCTAATTTGTGGGGGAATTCAAGAAGTTTTATGCGCGGGCTTCGCTTACAGAATTCTTTCACGATTTCTGGCGTCCTATCCGTGCAACCATCGCACACCACGAGCAGTTCATAGTCGCTATAGTTTTGCCCTGCAAACGCCTGATAATCGGTTAGCGTGCCCCCGATTCTCTTCTCCTCGTTATATGCGGGAATGGCAAGCGAAATGGATTTCATTCTATTACCTTACAATCAGACTGACGCCGAGAAGTATTAGCCCGAGGCCACTCCATCTGGCAAATGTCATCGTCTCGCCCAAGAGTAACACAGCGAGTAACGCTACCCAGATGTAACTTGTGGCGATGATGGGATAGAGCACGCTCAAATTTCCATGTTTCAAGGCAAAGATGAAGAGGATGCTCGATACTCCGTACAATACGAATCCAGTGATTATTTTGAGATTGAATATCCACGAGGTGATGTCCATTGATATCGTTGAGGAGCCTGTTTTGAAAAATAACTGCCCTATCGCACCGATGAAGGCACAAACTGCAACAACCAATATCGCCCATGTTTCGGTTTGTTCGACCATAACAATCACGTCTCTATCTTAATCCCTTTGCACTTATAAATTGGATGGTAGATTAGATTGTAGAAACTTTTACGTATGCTGTTGCATACTCTAATTTAACATGAAGAAATCCTGGAAGAACGTCCTTATTATAGCGATACTTTTCGTTTTGGTCATCGCTGGAGTTGTGCAGTTGAAAGGGGTGAGTGTAAAAGACGTACATATAGAGGGCCAAGCAGACCCATGGCTGGTGCCCCTCGTTGCCAAAGGAGAACTGGACGCAACTACGTGGATAAAGGAAAACACTTCCTTTGAGGACAGATTCGTGGCTGACATCTTTGGCGGCGAGTTGATCATGGGCATGACGACAAGAATACCAATCGTTGGAGGCGACTGGGCGAATGCTCCAAATGCTGCACAGAACATGGCAGATGCAGAAAAGATATATCTCACTACATCCTCCAGCGAGGCGTCCAGTCTATGCAAGGAACATAACTGTACCTACGTTTTCGTCCCACTGCAAAGGCAGATACATGCTGGATATGGTTGGAAAACAATCGAGATGGACAAATTCAGCGATACAAACTACTTTGAACTGGCGTACGAAAATAGAGACGTTCAAGTCTACAGGGTGGTATATTGAGGATAAAAGATAGGCATATTCTGTTATTCGCCATTATATGCGCAGCACTATGGTACAGGTCTCCGATATTAGAGGGTTATATCATTCCGACATTCGGCAATACGATGTATCACGTCGGAATCATCAGAAAGACGATGGAAACGATGTACTATCCCTTATACGAGCTATCGTATGGCGGGGGCTTCAGACATTTTTACGTTCCGGCGTACAGGCTGCTAATTGCCTCTCTTGCAAGAACCTCGGGCATCGACCCGATGCCTCGTTCTGGCATAATGACAATCGTTATCGCCGTTTTCATCGTCCTGATGTTCTACTCTCTCGCCTATCGAATTTATGACAATCACTACGTTGGACTGTGTGCAGCCCTTTTCTTTGTGCTATCTCCTGAGCTGACGATTTTCACGTCAAGGGCGCTGCCCCAATTGCTGGGTTTGTTCATGATTCCTCTCACGCTGTATTTTGTGATCAAGGAGCAAAGGTTACTTAGCGTGTTAGTAGCGATGGCAACGGCTTTGACGCACCAGATGACGTTGCTTGTACTCGCGCTGACTTTGTTGCTATATTCTATCCTCCAGCTCAAGGATAGGGATAAATTTCTATGGGCGTTTGTACCATTACTCGCTGCCTGTGCCACATATGGAATCTGGCAACTGTACACCATGCAGACGTTAGATATCTTCAGCATATCGCAGGTCAAATATCATGAGGGCACGATCGTTGACTGGAAGTTATTTGCCAGAGCCGGACTCGTCGTCATTCCATTTTCCGTAATTGGGTTCATTCGCACATTTCTTTCGGCTCACATGCCAAGAGATCACAAGCTTCTAATGCTATCTTGGTTCGTTGTAACGCTGTTGTTGACGAAGAACGAGTTGTTTGGTGTAAGCATATTTATGGACCGGTTCTTTACGTTCTTGGTGGAGTGCATGGTGATATTCTCTGGCTTTGGCCTTTTTTATTCCTTGAATTACCTCGATGGAGTGTTGAATAAGGTGGGAACGTAATGAGAAAACTAGGGATGGCGGGCATTCTAGCAGGCATATTAGTGATGATACCCCTTGGCTTCGTACCTCTACCGCTCCTGCTGTTCTTCCCGGGGTTTTGCTTGTATGCGCACATGAAGAAAGAGTTCAGCGTCGTCGAGATGGTTGCAGCGTCCATCACGTTGTCTTTGGTGATGGTTCCTGTTATTGCCGTGGTAATGCGTTTTATCGGCCTGGATATGATACAAGTGGTTCTGGGCCTATTCATTATTGGGTCGTCAGCCTGCTTGTTAAAGAAAGAAATTACTATGCAATCCAGCAGACGTGACTGCATTATCATCTTACTAGGGATAATCGCAGCTTTGATCGTATTTTTCCCGCTTCTAAACTGCTTCACGTTCACCGCCGAGGGTCTCATGGCCAATCCAACCCATGCATCGGATTTGAATTATCATCTGTCCATCATACAGCGCTACATCAATGCACCCCAAATACCTCCAGAGGACCCCTACCTCCCGGGATACCACATTCCATACAATTGGTTCGTGCACGTCTTTATGGGCGAGATGTGCAGACTGACGAGCGTTCATCCATTCTCGATGATTAAGATCGTCTTTCCACTGCTGTTATTCACCTTGTTCCTGAACATGTATCTTCTCGCAGAGTACGTGTTTGACAAGGGCTCAGCCATGCTTTCATCCCTAATCTACGTCTTCACCGGTGGTTTGTCATGGTTATATCTCATCTCGCTCTACTATCACGATCAACCAATATCTCCATTCATGATATTCACGTACCGTTTTGGACCACTAGCATATGATCCAACTCTGTTGTTCTATTTGCTACCACAGCCCCAGGCTTTTGCCCTTCTCATAATGATCTTTGTTTTATACACATGGCTTGTTTCAATGACTGAGGATTCTAAGAAACACGCCATCCTAGCTGGCATATCGTTGGGATTCTTGACATACTACCACCTCATATCGGCGTTTCCACTTTTCGTTTTGGTATTGTTCTATACCCTGTATGAATTGAAAAACCGAAAAGCATTGAGATCCAATGTGATAATTTTAGCATCAGCACTCATCATCGCGTCGTTCCAAACTATGCTTTTCCCTGAGAACGCAGGTTCCCAACTTGTGGTCGCGCATCATCCCTATGTTTTGCTCTCCACACTCATGTCCTTAGGGATACTGGTGCCATTTGGCATTCTTGGAGCGTGGAAATCGCGGCACAACGAAAAAGCCAAGGGGATCTTAATATTCGCCTTAGTTCTGATTTTGATTCTGAACGTGATTACCCTGCCACTGTCTTATAATACCTACAGATTCCTCGTGTATCTGACCATACCAGCTGCCATGTTTACTGGATACTGC
>JAUWXC010000087.1 GCA_030616565.1 Methanocellales archaeon
AACTGCCATAGGTCTTTTAATGGTAGAGGAGCGAATGTATTCATATTAATCCTGCTCCTTAATAGGATAGGGTAGATGTGTATTATCCGGGATGTTCTTCAGATAATTTTCTTTATACTCAGGGTCTTCGTGTGCACATTTATTTGGCTTTTTGTTGAAGAGGGGGTGCTTTCTAATTTTCCCCCAAATCTTCGATAATTTCTCCTCCTTCACATTGCCAAAGGAGATGGGGACATGCATGCACGGCATGACCTCCCCGCTGGGAGAGATGTAGCACCATCTTCTGCCCGCAAAGCATCCAAAGAAATCGGGCCTCCTTAACTGGAAAAAGTTCGTGATCAAGTTCTTTCCCTTCTTTTCGGCTATCTCTTTCTGGAACCTGATTATCTCTTCCTCCTGCGCTTCACTTAAGACGTCCTTGCCCGCCCATCTTCCGCTTGGAACAATTTTGTCAATCATCAGCTCAAAGACGCCGAGCTCTCCGCAGTAGTTCACCATCCTCTCTAACGCCTCTCTATCACAATTCCCCGGTCTTGCGATGTATAAAACACCAGTTAGAATTCCCGCATCTACAGAATTTTTTATCCCTTCCGTAGCATCCTCAAAAAGCCCTGGAACCCCCCTAAACTTGTCATGCACCCCAGGATACGGACTGTCTATACTTACATTTATGTAATCCAGTCCAAACTCCTTGAGCTCCTGGACGTAATCTTCAGTCAAATACTGGCCATTTGTTACAGCCATTGAAGTAGCCTTGCTTTCGTCGACATGCTCGATGAGTTCGGGGAGGTCTTTTCTTAGGGTCGGCTCGCCGCCTTCAAAAGTGATTTGAGACACGCCAAGCTCCAGAGCTTGGTCAATCACATCGAATATCTCGTTCTTAGAGAGCTCGTCACCCCGATTCATTTTATATACTAGACAGTGCTCGCAATTACACTGGCAATCTCCCGTAACCATAATCGTCAGGTTATCTGGACTATGAAAGCCGAGAGCTCTTTTCATCTGAGAGAGTACAAGCCTTTTAAAAGGCTTGCTCGGTACAGGCGGAAATGCAGTTGAAAGGTAGAGTTTGTCCCCTCTTATCTCAGCGGGGATGCCTTTCGTGTATGCGTCAAACCTATTCTTCAATTTTCCCAAGAAGGGGGAGAGTGGCCCTCTAGTCTTTATCCCCACCCCGGCGTCAGTATAGTCCAAAACCAGCTTAAGTAGGACTGAATCATATGCGACAAATTCCATGTTAATCATCTTCTTTGATTTTCGGCTAAAATAATATCTTTGTAGTTAATGGGGAGCTCGGAAACGGAAAAGTTATCAACATACTTAGACCTGAATTCGTCATCGAGCATCACGCAGGACCTCTTTCTCCTGAACGCCCTAAACTGGCACATCCTTCCCCAGATTCTCTCCACGCTTTCTTCTCTGATATTCCCAAACGATATTGGGACATATGTACAAGGAGTCAAATCACCCGAGTGTATCAAGTTCAGCCATCTCCTGCCTGCCATACAGCCGAAGAGCTCTGGAGATTCAAAGACAGCGTTGTAGAATATTCTTGGTCCCTCTTTTGAGGAATTTGCCCCTTGATACAGTTTCATAATCTCTCTTCTATGTCCATCATCCAAAATCAACTCTTTTCTGTCTTTGTAACTCCAGGTTGGATGAGCTTCCCAGATGGACAACTCATGAACTCCAATCTTTGAGGCGAGTTTGTAGATTTTGGTAAGCTTCCCGCTCTCCACAAGTTTTGGTGTTGCATGCGTATGCATGGAAACGTAAAGATCGTTCTCCACCGCGTTTTTCATCCCTTTTACGGCTTTATCAAATGCTCCTTTGAACCCTCTTGCAGCATCATGCTCCCCTGGGATTGGGCTTTTAATCCCTGTTATTACCGCGTATATTCCATGCTCCTTCAGTTTTGCAGCCACCTCATTCGTCAACAAGGGACCAGGAGTAAAAACGCTCGCAATAGACTTTTTCTTGTCTATGTAATCTATAAGTTCGAAGAGGTCTTCTCTTAAAAGGGGGTCTCCTTCTGCAAATCCAATTGTAATCGCCCCAAGGTCCTGGACCTGCGCTATAAAACCCTTCACCTCTTTCGTTTGGAGCTCTCCCTCATGCTCAACTATATTGCACTCACTACAATTGAGTGTGCAATCAGAAATATTCATTGAAACAGATTGAGGAGAGAATTTCCTCCTCAGCAAGATGTCCATCTCAGCTTTTATGGCTCTTTGGAACGGTCCGCTTGGAATTGGAGGAAGCCACGTACTTAAAACCACTTCTTCCCCTGTCGCCTTGATTGGCTTCTCATTCCTTAACATCTTGTTTACTCTTCTCAACAAAGGAAAAGCCAATTTAGAGAGCACACCCGAGGACCTAAGCTCGATGTTATCCTCGGCAGTCTCAAGCCAGATCTCTAGCCCTCTTCTCTTGTAAATCCCCATCTCAGGCATCTTCTTCTGGTTGGCCCCTATTTACTAAAAATCTATCGTGTCAACAAAACGCCAAGCGAACGAAGTGAGCGCCGGGGTTGGGATTTGAACCCAAGCGTTCCCGAAGGAACAACAGGTCTCGAGCCTGCCGCGTTAGTCCACTCTGCCACCCCGGCATGAACTATGTGAGTTCAAAAATTTAAATAGTTGTCGTACTATGTTACGTGAGATGTCAGAGTACAAGAAAAGACATGTCGAGCGAAAAGGCATAAAGAAGCAGAAAGAATTAGAGGAAAAGCTGATAGAGGAGAGTCTTGACGATTTAAAATCATCAGAAAAAGCAGTCAAGCGAGAGTGAAGAATTCTACACAGTTGATGTGCCCCTCTGCCTCGCTCTATGCTTTAGAAAACCGATGAGGCGTCATAACAGCCCTCTTACCTTATCAGTAGCCTTCTCCACGTTCACGAGAACCAACCCCAATCCTGCCTCAGGAGACGTCATGACCACCAGGAGTGCTTTCGGACCTGCGCCTGTGGTGATTATCTTTCCCTTCTTTGATTCAATGATGACCCTGTCTGGAGCACCCTTCTTCAACTCCGATATCGCGGTCTCAGCTGCACCCAGCATGGTAGCAGACATCGCGGCAAACGTATCGGCATGAACGCTCTTTGGTATATCGGATGCCATCAGCAGCCCGTCTCGTGATACGATTGCAGAGGCTTCTACGTCGCCGGTGCGCTTCAGGTCACTCAGCACCTTTTCGAGCGCCTCAGCAATCGTCTCTGCCACCACCTATCTCATCTCGGTTATCATGTCGATCAGGGTCTCGAAGGCTTCAAACACGCCCTTCTTCTTGACTGCGCTGGTGGGTATAATCGGCACCGATTTTGGAATCTTCATCTTTTTCCGTATCTCATCCACACTTAAGGCGTCCGGCAAATCCTGTTTGTTCGCCACGACCACATAAGGAAGCCCGTGTGCTCTGGTCGTCTCCAGCATCTTTTTTGCTCTCGGGAAGGTGGCAGGCTTGGTTGAATCTATTAACAAGAATACTCCCATTGCCTCGCCGCTTAGCATCTTGAGTAAAGGATCAAATCTCTCCTGTCCAGGCGTTCCAAATATATCAGCTGTAAAGCCGTTGTGGTCTATAAAGCCATGGTCCATGGCTACAGTAGTTCCCAAACGGTCCACGGATACCGCCCTGCTTGAGATCGCATGGATGAACGAAGATTTACCAGCATGATATGGTCCCGTTACGAGGACTTTTGGTATGAATATCTTTATACCGCCGGGGCACAGCACCTTGAAGGACATCGAGCGTTTCTTTGGCTCGGCTACCCAGTCCACCTTTGAAACCCCGTAGTACTGCCCAAAGATGACCCTCTCTGCGATTCCGCTGACGGTTATTACAGCGTCAAATAATGCTTTTACCCGTTTCAGCGTACTCTCGGCATAAGGCCAGGCGGTAAAATTGCAAATCAGCGCACTATCGTACGCTATGCTGTATTTTTTCCATTTCTCTACGTACTCCAGCGTTTCCTCTTCACCACAATGATCCATGATGGTTGAGAGCGATTCAAATACGATTACGCCGCCCGCTGCATTTTCCATCGCCTTGGATAAGGCATCATCTACCGCCTTGATATCCTCTGGATTAGACACAACATAGCGCTCGTCAGAATCTGCCCCCACCAGTGCCGAGAAGCAGTCGACGGTGGAAAACTGATCAAACTTCTCAACATCCCAGCCGAATTCCTTAAACCTTCCCTTCACAGCATAGGGGGCGGAGTTCGAGGCTACGTATACACCTTTGCGTCCTTTGTGCAGATTGTAGTACAAGGTCTGCATACCAAACACATCGCCCTCGACTCCGGG
>JAUWXC010000119.1 GCA_030616565.1 Methanocellales archaeon
GACCCGCTTCTCTCCAATATATGTTTGAATCTGAACGCATACTATGTCCAATGCTTGGAGCATCGTCCTGGGCACGTTGATGGGTTCATTTTCTAACCTGTATATCACTGAGGGAACTGAGTCCGCATGCATCGTCGAGAATGTCGTATGGCCGGTGGACATCGCCTGGAACAGCACGAGGGCTTCTTTGCCTCTGACCTCGCCCACAAGGAGATATTCTGGTCTCTGCCGCAGTGCCGCCCTGAGCAGTTCATACATGTCAATCTCGCCAGTCTCCTCTCCAGTAAAGGTCTCCCTTGTGACCTCGGCGATCCAATTTGGATGAGGCAACTTCAACTCTCTGGTATCCTCCAGCGTAACGATCTTTGACTTCGGTGGTATGAACAGGCAAGCTGCGTTCAACGACGATGTTTTGCCTGAGGCTGTGCCACCCGCGAAGATCAAACTCTTATTATTCTCGATGCACAGCCAAAAATACGACATAATTTCGGATGAGAAGGTATTCCAATTGATGAGATCGACAGGCGTGATCGGAATCTCCTGGAATTTCCTGATCGTGAACGTGCTGCCCTTCGTCGTCACCTCTCTTCCAAGCGTCATCTGAATACGCGAACCGTCCTTCATCGTAGCATCTATCATGGGGTCCGCAATGGAGATGTGCTTTCCACACTGTTGTGCCAGCTTAGTGACGAAGGTGTTCAGCTCTTCTTCATCAAAAATGATGTTGGTCTCTATGTTTTCGTAGTTTTTGTGGTAGAGAAAAACCGAAGCGTTAGGCCCATTGCATGATATGTCTTCGATAAAAGGATCGTTCATCAGTGAATTTATTCTACCCAACTCCAGGTAATTCCTCCTTATATAGTACATTAGTTTAGCAAAAGTAATCGGCGTTATCTCTCCAACATAGTCGCGTACGAGCTCTCTTACTTTGTCCATCAGTATTGTTTCTCTGTCCGCCGTTTTCCCAGCACCTTCAAGTATTAACACGTCTTGTAGCCGCTTGTGCAGTTCTCCCAGCAGTTCCTTCTCGAAGCGTGTTAACGCTGGCCCAACCACGTTATACAAATATTCATTCTTCTTTTCATTGTACAAAATCGTGACAAATGCATATGGTTCGTTTACCCAGTATCGTTCTACTTCCTTGTATCCCTCGACCTTTTCAAAAATAGCAATTGGACCGTGTTTTGAGGGTTCATATTTTTCAATCTCCACTCCGCCAACGGCCTCTTTAAATTTACCTCTAATCTTTTCCAAAAATCCCTGTTTTTCTTTAACCTTTTCTCTCTTAACTGCTGCCTTCTTGGGCTCTTTCAGTGCTTTGACGGGCTTCTTGACCTTCTTGGACACCACTTTCTCTACCGCACCTTTAATCTTCTTAGGCCTGCCCGCTTTTTTAGCGCTCCCCTTCTTACCCCTCAATTTTTTCGCCATCTATAGATGTCCCCACTCCCATAACTATTTTTTATGTCTAATAAAAACCTTACCTACATCCTCATATATTTAAGTATCAAAATGAGAGTAGATATAGTTTAGGGAGTTTCAGAAATGAAACACAACACAGGATTTATAGGATGCGATGGCGCGGTTGCGACGACGGTTGGGGTGGTTTTAGTTATTGCGATCGCAACGACGATGATTGCCGCGATCTATGCAGTGGGTGTGCCGATGCTGGCCGATGCCAGGCACAACGTAAACATACAAAATGCACAGCACTACTTCGGAATTCTCCAATCAGATATAAGCGATTTGAAGGGGCCCTTATCTGGGGTTGGTCCATCCAGGCGTACCACGATAAATCTGGGCGGAGGATCTATTGCGATAATGCCCGGTGCCGCATCATATGTACAGGTGAATTATGGTATGGATGTATTTAGCGGCGCCTTAGGAGTCGGAAACATCGAATACACACTGGAGGATGACACCATAATCTATGAAAATGGGGCTGTCATCTCAAGGTTTGCTTTCGGCAATCCCGCCGTAACCTCGCGACCAAGCAACATATTCATCGCACCAGCAGATGGCGATAATACTGTAGTACATTTGCGCATAATCAAACTCGGGGGCACTTCTTCTTCAACGGGTGGCAGTGGCACTGCGTATGTCAATTCAAGATTTACTGGATTTGATGTTCACAATCCAACTCCACCGGATGAAACCGTCCTACACAATGCCGTCACGATTACGATTACCAGCGAGTATTATCAGGCGTGGGAAAGGTTCTTTGAGGGTGAATTAACAGGGGCTGGATTAACCAAGCAGACAGGTCCCAGTAGCACGGGCTTTTACATTAGCACGAATGGAAATGTAGTTACCATAAATATTTACGGCAAAGCAACTGGTGACGACATCTTTCTAAGCGTACATGAAACAATCATAGAGTCGTCGGTGAGTTGATGATGAAAACGTTTCGCGATGAGGGCGCTCAAGCAGTCCCTTTGGGATATCTCATAGCCTTCGTCATCTCCATGATGTTACTGGTCACCACCGTCCTGTCTTATCATGCGATGGTCGCTGGCACCGCCAAGTTGGGGTATGCTGACATTGGAAATGACGTAGCAGGCACAATTGCAGACGTGTGCCTTACCACTGCCTCCAGCAGCACAGGTACCGCAAACAGGACGATAGAAATTCCACTGCAGGTGGGTGGAGACCCGTACGTCATCAAGACGAACAAATATATAACGGTCCCGGGTACCTCGACTCAGGCAATTTTGATCACCGCAAGAGGTGCGACTGTATACGTTCCGCTCAATAACGTTGACCAGGGTATCTCCGTAGAAGGGGAGGTACCAAGCGGTTCGGGACGGGTTATGGTGGAGTACGATATGGCGGC
>JAUWXC010000037.1 GCA_030616565.1 Methanocellales archaeon
CGCGAATCTTACCTGGAGCTCATTCTACGTCGATGAAATCCACTTTTATCTCTGCGTTGATCGTGATGGTGACTGCGCAGCCACTTGATGCTTTTCCTGGATTGATGATCGTCGTGTTTCCCACCCTCTTCACGCCCCTCGCTTCATGTATATGACCGCACACCACTAAATCAACCTTGCTTAGCATCTCCCGTATTGCTTCACTGCCAACGTTGCCGTTTGCCGTCCCGTCCAGTGTATCCCTCGGTGGCGCATGAGATAATAATACCATCCTGCTGGTGCGCGGGGTGCGCAGGAGCAACTCTCTCAGCATTACCCTAATCTCCTCTTCTGAGTGTTCGAAAGGTGTATTGAATGGAGTTGGATTTGATCCTCCTAAGCCGATGAACGTCACATCACCCGATTTGAATGATGAATTATGAAGACTGATCGCCCCTGACGCCTCTATGACGTTAAGCACGCCTTTTGGATCGCAGTTTCCCGGAACCGCCAGCACTGTCTTATCTGCGAGGAGATTAAACAGCTCCTTGGCTTTGTCCTCTGGACCGAAATTGGTGATGTCTCCTGCAACGAGGATCATGTCCACTTCTCCCGCTTTCCCCAATATGGAAGCGATCTTAGAGAAATTTCCATGCATATCCGAAAGAGCCAATATTCTCATGTTGCTCACCTATCACTACATAAATCTATATAACTCCAGCGATAATGAGGGTTTTGTTATGCCAGGAGATATGATGCCTCAAGTCGTTAGAGCACTTTCGGTTGGCACTGAACTGGCTTTTTCCATAATTATAGGTGCGTTCATAGGATATGTCATCGGAGATGCGCTGGGATATAAATGGGCCTGTTTGATGCTTGGCATCCTCCTAGGACTCATCGGAGGGCTTTATCGCATTTATAAAACATATGAATGATGTCTTGCTCAACTATTCAACTTCTATATACCCTTCAGTTCCATTTACCAGAACAGGATCGCCATCGCGGATTATCTCAGATGGATTGGTCTCCAGTTGATCCACAGCCGGGATATCAGATATAATGGCGCCTATCGCAATTATCGCCTCGCATCTGAGATTGATGATCGCACATGGCGCAACCCCATTTTTCTTGAGTTGATACATCACATATGAGCCAACGGTAGAGCCCTTACCATGTGAAAAAATCAAGACCTTGTCCTTAATTGAAGTTCCTTCCAATTCGTGTCCATGTTCGATGATTTGTCCTGTGGATGGGTCAACGCCACCGAGAAATGAGATTGGTTGAGATGTTATCAACGCAGGTCCACTTGCGATTCCTCTGGATATCGCCCTTCCTTTGATTCTCATCTAACCACACGCAGTTTTTATACAGTCCTCAGTACTCCCTAGCACGGCATCAACGCCGCACAGATTTGGCAAATATTGAAGAGCCTTGCCAGAATTTACCATTACCCTTTCGAATTTTTCAGTGGCAGGCGACACGACCATGCACGTATCGCAGATGACTTTGGCGCCGCTTTTTTCTATCAGTTTTACTACATCCTCATGCTGCTCCATTATCCTGCGAGATGTGCACACCCATAGTTCGATGCACACCTTTTTACCCTCCAGCAAATCCGCGATCTTTCTCAGCTCAGCACCCGAGCAGTGCGGACATCCGAATGCGATCAGGTCTGGCGTGTTGTCATCATATATCTTCTTAATGTCTTCCAGGTCCAAGGATATGCGCTCCGTCGGTGCATCAAAATTGCTGGACTCTGGCGTGACACCCTTCACATGATACAGTGCGACTGCACCAGACGCTCCCAAGGCAGCGCCGAACGCTTTGAGCTCGTCCTTGGAAGGTATCGACGACAATTCGAACAAAGGAATTCGATCGCCGACCGACTTTCCAACCACATACCCTAGCGCGCCATAGTCCACGTCGTGCAGTTCTGCATTAACCCTCACCAGCACCTCCGGAGCCCTATTTTTATCCAGATGAAGTCCGTAGCAAGGAGTTTTTCCGATCAGGGCTGCCGCCAAGGCACTCGGTCCCCCCTCCCTATTGGTCCTTGCGCCCAAGACGGAGTTCGCATACGCTACAGCAGATGACTCTGCCCAAGCAAGATGATCGTTTAATGCAGGTGAGTTGGTGTAGTAGGGTGTACACGTGCACTCCAGGGAAATGCCGAGTCGTTCATAAACCCTCAGTATCTCCTTTTGCCTTGCCGCGAATCCTTCTGAAACACCTATCTCCCTCCACTTTTCTCTATCCATTCCTATAGGGTTTAGGATGGTGGAGACTTTCACCTTTCCCTCCAAACTTGAAATCCACTCCAATCCAGCGTCACCTATGGTTTTGTAGGATGCTCCCGAAACTTGCGCGCTTTTAATTGCAATTAATCGGTCGGCGCCATAGATGTCACCTAATGCGACGAGTATTTCCATGGCTTTTTGTCTCGTTGCGCCAAACTCGCCATCGTAGATTGCTTCTTCTTCTTTTGTCAGATGCATCTTGACCTCAGGCTTTTTCAAAACGGTTCGTCGCCCTCTCAAATTTTTCTTCGCCGATGGGTTTGGTGGCATCGATGCCCATTTTCGTCGTCGTGCCATCTGGAGCATTGCATGGGTCCAGTGACGAACCCCTAACATGCGGAATTATCATGGCATCTCTGTCGCCCCTCACTCGTGTCGCCATCGCATATTCGATGTCGTTGGGATCGAAGATGTTTATATCGTCATCGACAACTATCACGTGTTTCAGGCTGTGATGCGCGGAAAGTGCAGCTAATATCGCATTTTGGCCATCTTCTTTCCTTTGTTTCTCAATCTGAACGACTGCATGGAGATAGCAACATCCTCCCTCTGTCAGCACGACATTTTTCACCTTTGCAATTTTGCTGACCGCTTCATAAATCCTCGGCTCATATGGCACGCCCATCAAAAGTTTATGCTCGCCCCCCGCAGGGAGAATTCCATGATAGATGAAATCCTTGCGATGCATCATCCTGGTTAATTCTATCACAGGCTCCTCCCTCTCGAGGTCATATGTGCCGGTAATGTCCACGAAAGGGCCTTCCGGGGCGCATCTCGTTGGATGTATATATCCCTCTAACACGATCTCGGCATGCGGCACATAAACACCATTTTCGCATCTGAATAGTTCAACCGGCTCTCCCTTCAACGCAGATGCGTAATTGAACTCCTCTCCATGAGGTACCCTGGTGCATGCAGCGAACATCGTGATTGGATCAATTCCAATTGCAATTGCTACTGGCAGTTTTTGGCCCTGCCCTGACGCTTTTTTGTGTAGAAGATATGTATGACGTGGCGCCACCAGTCTCGCTACCAGCTCGGTCTTGCTGAGCACCATCAATCTATGCACAGACGCATTCATGACGCCTTCAAACTCAGAAACGACCACACCTGCTGTTATGTACGGCGCACCATCTTTATCAAAGTGAGTCATTATGGGCAGTTTGCTCAAGTCCGGCTCGGAAACGACTTCCTTCGTTGGCGAGTTCTCTACGATGGTAGAGCTTCCATCCCTGGCATTGATGAGTCTGCTGATAATATCTTGGGAAGAAGTGTCCAATGCCATAGCCAATATATCACGTGAGTTTAGAAGGTTCATCACGACCTTCGAGGCGTTCACGTTGTGAAACAATACTGGTTGCCCCGCTTCTATTGCCATTGCCGGTGCCTCTAGCTTGGGTGATACCGGCTCGTGAATCTCTACTAACTTATCGGCTTCAGCCAATCGTTTGATGAAGTTTCTAAAACTCAACGCATGCCCTCCCAGCGCTTGTATAACTCGTGTTCTATGCCTAAAACGTCAAGAATGCGTCCCACGATGAAGTCGATGACGTCAGAAACGTTTTTTGGCCTGGAGTAGAATCCCGGGCAGGCGGGCAAGATTATCGCTCCCGCCTCCTTCGCTTTCACCATATTTTTCAAGTGAAAAAGACTTAGAGGAGTTTCCCTTGGCACAAAGATCAACCTTCGCCCTTCCTTGAGACATATATCGGCTATGCGCGTAATCAACGTATCCGAGATGGCGTTTGCAATCGCCCCTAACGTCTTCATGCTGCACGGTGCGATGACCATCGCGTCAAACTTGTATGAGCCGGATGCGATATTTGCGGCAAGACCGTCATGAGCGTAAACATGGGATGCAAGCTTCGCGATATCATCGGCGCTATGATCCGTCTCGATCCCAATGATGGACTTCGCGGTTTCAGAAACGATCAAATGCGTCTCATGATCTTTTAGCGCTTCCAGCAACCGTATCCCATATTGTACGCCGGATGCGCCGCTTATCCCAATGATTATCTTCATCTAATCCCCTGACAATCTGTGCTGAACGGACGGTTTTCTGGCACCCAGTATGATACTTGCCGCCTCCCCCACCTGTTCTTTATACTCCTCTGGCGCATAGACGCCCAACTTCCAATTATCCCACTGTGCATCCACCAGGATGCGCACGAGATGCGATATTTCGTCCAAACGCTTCATCTCACCATTGATTAGAATTCTCGCCTTCATCTCGATCATTTCTGGCCTTTTAGGGATATCCAATAGCACATGACCTCCAGGAACTCCGGACTCTTTGACAATCTCGCTCTCCACTTTTCTGGCTTGATCCCTAAGCTTCGGCATCCTCTCCACGTTCACAGAGTCCTTGCCTATGTAGAGCGCCCTTTTGAACAATCTACGGTTATCCATGCACTCGCATATCTTCCTAGGATAGTCCTTGGAGCTGCGTAGTAGTGTCATCAGCTCATAATCATCCATCCTGCTCAGCTCCACGGGGTCTAGTCCAGACTGGATCAATTCTTCTATCGCATGCGTGAACATCGCTTCCGCGATCCTGCTCACATGGTGATAGTACACGGTCGGATGCATCAAGAAGCGCGACACCAGCAAGGATTCCGCAGCCTGGATGCCGCCCGCTCTTATGACTAGTTGCTGCTCGCAAAGCTCCATCTCGTGTATCAGTCGCACGTAGTCGATGGTTCCATATGCGACGCCGGTATAATGAGCATCCCTCACCAAATAATCCATCCTATCTACATCGATCTCGCTGTTTACCAGCTGCCCGTATGCCGTTTCGCCTCTAAGGAGTTGAGCGATATGCGCAGGGTCCAGTGAATGTGTGTCTAGCACGCCTGCGATCGCGCTATTTGAAATCAGTTCTTCCACATCGTCATGGCTCTTGCCCGTATGTTGAAGTATCAACCCTTCTGTGGCATGCGAGAATGGTCCATGCCCGATGTCATGTAGTAACGCAGCTACCCGAACTTCGTCTCGCTCCAAGCCCGTGACTCGCAATTGATCTAGAAGTTGATCTGTAAGGTGCAACGTCCCAAGCGAATGCTCAAATCTGGTGTGATTCGCGCCAGGGTAGACGAAGTTTGATAGACCGAGTTGTCTTATCCTCCTAAGTCTTTGCATTTCTGGTGTGTCGATCAGCGCCAGTGCAAGATCATCCAATACGATATACCCATGGATGGGGTCTCTGATGACTTTCATCGCCAACAAGTAATACTTCATATTAGATGGATATATTGGTTTGGCAGTGGAGTAGGTGGAATCATGATCATATTATCAGGCGGGACAGGAACGCCAAAGTTGCTGCGTGGGCTGAAGAACGTAATCCCAGAGGAGGACATCACGGTGATCGTAAACACCGCTGAAGACCAGTGGGTTTCAGGTAACCTGGTTTGCCCGGATATCGACGTCGTCCTGTATACGTTTGCGGGTCTGATCGATGAGAGAAAATGGTGGGGCATCAGAGACGATACCTTTTACACGCACGAAGCTCTGAAAAAATTAGGATATCATGAATCGATGAAATTGGGCGATAAAGACAGGGCGACGCACGTTTTTAGATCGAAGTTAATTAGGAGTGGTTATACCCTAACTGAGGCAACGAAAAGGTTGCGATCTTCTTTGGGCGTAGAAGCGAAAGTATTGCCGATGACGAATGATCCAGTGGCGACGATGATTTGTACACCTGAAGGAAAGATGCACTTTCAGGATTTCTGGATTGCACATAAAGGAGAACCAGATGTGTTGGATGTCAGATTTGATGGTCTGGATGCAGCCAAACCCACACCAGAGGTGATGAGTGTGCTAAGCTCTGAGGATACTATCATCATCGGCCCCTCCAATCCGATTACGAGCATCGGTCCGATTTTGGGATTGAAAGGAATCGTTCCTATATTGCAAAAAAAGCACGTGATCGCTATATCTCCAATTATCGGGAATAAACCGGTAAGCGGCCCTGCTGGAAAGCTCATGAAGGCGATAGGTTATGAAGTATCATCTGCTGGTGTTGCACAATGCTATGCTGATTTTCTAGATGTGCTAGTGGTTGACCAGAGGGATGATTGTGCTCTTCCAGACGCCAGGGTGGTGAAGACGGACACGATAATGACCTCGCTAGCAGAGAGCAAAAGCCTGGCAAGATTTATCGTTGAACTAACCAATTATTAATCAGGAAAATGAAGCGCACTGGCACCACAACTCTTCCCCTGCATGGAGGAAAAACCCCGAGATGGCTATTTGAACGAATGGTCAAGTTAGCTGGTGGCATCACCGAAGTCCTCGTCTATGAATATAGTCCGGAGGAATTTTTAAGGAGGGTCGCAGACCCATATTGGTTCCAGGCATTTTCCTGCGTCCTGGGCTTCGACTGGCACTCTTCAGGCACGACAACCACGACGTGCGGCGCCCTAAAAATGGCGATCGATCCCGAGGAATATGGCATCAAGGTCGC
>JAUWXC010000022.1 GCA_030616565.1 Methanocellales archaeon
CACGGTCTGAAGATTGGCGATGGCAATATTGCTGAGTTATTGGAATATTCCACTGACCCTTATTTGGATATCACCGCTGACCCGGAAAAAATTCGTGCATTTTTAGACGAGTTGAACGTTCACGGAGATATCAGCGACCTAAATCCAGAAGAACTTCGCCGATTGACATCTGCACTGGTCTTGAAAGTTGCGAAAACGTCCGCAGATGCTGCCGAATCGCTGGTCGGCGACCGGTATGAGTTAAATCGTGAGGTAGTACGGGATGCATTTCGGTTCAGGGATTTGCTCAATGCCAGCGGCAAGTTCAAGAAGACCGGTTTGGGGCTGTCCTTGTGTTTGAGAGACGGAGGTGCTATCGACGAGATAAGGCAACTGCATTTGAAGTATCAGAAAAAGGTAGGGTCGGAGTTAAAGAAGATGGAGAAGGATATAAAAGAAGGGAAAGGTATTCGATACGCATACTCCAGCGACAAGGACGTAGCCGGAGCGTTGGCTGGCATTATCATCAGATATATCGCGCCCGACAAACCAGTACTTGTGCTCACCAAGCATGGTGGGAAGACAAAGATTTCCGCACGCGCTACTAAAAAACTGGTCTCAAAAGGCGTGGACCTCTCAATTGCGATGAGAGAGGGAGCAAAACAGGTCGGCGGAGCTGGAGGAGGGCACAGCGTTGCATCTGGTGCATCCATCCCCTCGGGAGAGGAGGTAAAATTCATCGAAGCCGTGGACACCATCATAACAGAACAGTTGGAGGGAGCACATGAGATTTAGGGGCAAAATCGTGACCTCCCATGAGAATCCACGCATCATCGCAGATGCTCTCAGACCGGATAATACTGGATGCATCAAAACCAGCTATAAAGGTAAAAAAGTGATCACGGAGTTTAATACCGATGGAATCGGAACACTGATAGCAAGCGTTGACGATTATCTGTTAAATCTCCAAATTGCCGAGGAAATGTCGCATGAACGAAGTTGAACTGAAATTCCACCTGATAGGGCGATTCAAGTTGAGCAAGAATGGTGCAGAGGCGAAGGATGGCATAGCAGGCGTGATCGACGACGCAAATAAAAATATCCTGAAAAAGGGTGCACCAAAGGGAAGGGGCGCAGAAATCGTCAGCTGGGGCGTTGACGATACCATTATGGTCGAAATCAGGTCAGACCGATACGTTAGAGCTCATGATGCATTACTCAGGCTGAGAAAACCTCTGGCGGGTGCATTGGGCAAGTACCGCATTGGCATCAGAGGCATCGAAGTGGAAAAGTTCACCATCACCATACCAACCGAGAAGCCCCTGAAGAAGTTGAAGATTCCATTTGTCAGGAGCATGCAATATAAAAGCGGCAACATCTTGCTCGAATTGGACATAACAGGGCCACAAATAGAGGGGAGAGTGCCGGACCGCATCATCGCCTTAATCGTAGATAAAATCAAGTCACAGAAATACGGCAAGAAGGAGCACTGGGAATTGCTGTGGGCATCAAAGGAAAAAACGCCGAAGTTCACTGGCGACCCCACGCAGGAGCTGATAAAGAGGGGCTGGATCAAGCACGGCTCCTGCAGAGGGCAGTGGATATTTGGATCCCAAATCACCAAGGTATTCAGGACGTTTGAACAAATCGTCGAGGAAGAAATTCTCAAGCCACTTGGATATCATGAGATGATATTTCCCAAGGTGGTAGCATGGGATGTCTGGAGAAGGTCGGGTCATGCCAAGGCCATTTACCCGGAGATGTATTATGTTTGCCCGCCAAAGACGAGAGATGAGGCGTACTGGGAGGACGTCATAGACCATTACAAGGTTACGTTAGAAGTGCCCCTGGATATGATCAAAGAGAAAATCGATAAACCCATCGGGGGTTTGTGCTATGCGCAATGCCCGCCTGCCTGGGGCTTTCTGGAGGGCGAAACACTTCCTGATGACATACTGCCGATATGCGTTTTTGATGGGTCAGGAACGTCTCATAGGTATGAAAGCGGTGGCATTAGAGGCATTGAACGGATGGATGAATTCCATAGGATAGAGTTACTGTGGATTGGAACGCCTGAGCAAATAGCAGAGCATTCAAAAAAACTGCAAAAACGATACAAACACATCTTTGAAGACGTATTGGACCTGCAGTGGAGGATGGCATGGGTCACGCCGTGGTTTATGGCACAGGAGGGTTTGGGAGGATTGCCCGAGAAAAAAGAAGTGGGAACGATCGACTACGAGGCATTCATGCCCTACAGCAAAAAGTGGATGGAGTTCCAGAACCTGAGCAACAACGGCGACAAATACCCAGCCGGTTTCAACGTAAAACTCCAGAGCGGAAAAGAACTCTGGTCCGGGTGCTCTGGCATTGGACTTGAGAGATGGGCAGCGGCATTTTTCGCCCAGAAAGGAGTTGACCCCAATAACTGGCCCAATAAGTTCAGAAAGATGGTAGGCGATCTGCCAGATGTCTTTAAGTTCCTGTAACTGGTGATTATTTACCCCATAACGATATATTTCTCTAACCCCACCATCTTTATATATCCTCAGGCATATTCGAGTGAGAGATTATGGCGAGAAAAGAAGGATGGAAAGCAAAGAACTGGTATGATATACTTGCTCCCGAAATGTTTGGCAGTGTGAAGATAGGCCAGACGCCAGCAGATGATCCAAAAAAAATAATTGGAAGAACCATTGAGTCGACGCTGGGCGATTTGACCAATGACTGGTCAAAGCAAAAGGTAAAAATGCTGTTTAGGGTACACGACATCGTGGGTAAGAGCGCACATACGCAGTTCGTCGGTCACAGGATGGCGCACGACTATATGCGCTCCCTGATCAAAAGGAGGACGTCCAAGACCGATACCAACATCACTGCGGTGACGAAAGACGGGTATACGATGAGGGTTAAGCCAGCCTGTTTCACGGTTAAACGGGCACACAGTCCACAAATAAAGGCGATCAGGCAGATTATGCATAATACCGTCGTTGAAAGAGCGAAAAAGCTGAACTTTAGCCAATTTATCCAAGAAGTCGTGCTCGGTAAGATTGCATCCGATATTTATAAAGAGGTCAAACCCATCTACCCGCTGCGCAGAGTGGAGATCGTAAAGACTGAGGTTATCTCCATTGGCGAGCCTGCGAAGACGGAAGTTCAACCAGAAGCTGCGGTCGCCGGCTGATTATTAAAATTTTAAATACAAAGTCGTGGAAACGTCGTATCATGGATATCGCAAAGAAGATTTTACTGGTCATTTTGGATGGTGCATCAGACCGCCCTGTAAAGGGGAAAACGCCGCTACAGTTGGCGAATACGCCAAACCTTGACAAAATCGCCAGCATGGGAATATCCGGAATCATGGATCCCATCGCGCCCGGCATCCGACCTGGATCTGATGTCGCCCATCTGGCGTTACTGGGATATGACCCGTATGAGATTTACACTGGGAGAGGGCCATTTGAGGCTGCTGGTGCGAGCATTCCCGTGAAAAAGGGCGATATCGCTTTTAGATGCAATTTTGCAACGAAAAGGGGCGACGTAATTGCTGACAGAAGGGCGGGACGGATACGAGGGACGGGAGAGCTCGTAAGGGCGGTCCAAGAAGGCGTCCACCTGGACGTTACGTTTATGTTCGAAAAATCGGCCGGACACAGGGCTGCGCTGGTTCTCAGAGGCAGTGGACTTGATTCCGATGTCTCGGATTCTGATCCAAAGCATGATGGTGAAGCTGTCAGGAATGTCAGAGCGCTTAAGCCAGATGCAGAAAGGACTGCCCGCATCCTGAACGAATTCACCAAGCAAGCAGAATCCATCTTGGAGAGACATCCTCTCAATGTAGGGCGGGTAAAGGCTGGCAAGCCTCCTGCAAACACCATAATAACGAGAGGTGCAGGCATGGTGCCGGACATCAAGACATTTTCAGAGAAGTACGGGCTTAAGGGCGCTGTGATCGCTGCCACCGCACTGGTCATCGGCATTGGTAGAATATGTGGATTGAATTACATTGAAACGAAGGGTGCCACAGGCGGCGTTGATTCAAATATTGATGCCAAGGTCAAGAACGCGATTGACGCACTCAAAAAGCACGATTTCGTATTGCTCAGCATCAAGGGTACTGATGAGGCATCCCATGATGGAGATGTCAAGAAAAAAATAAAATTCATCAGCAAAATCGATGAGATCCTGGCGCCAATCATCGACCTGAAAGATACTTTAATAGTTGTAACCGCTGATCATTCAACGCCTGTTGCAGTAAGAGACCATTCTGCAGACCCCGTTCCGGTGATGATTGCCGGGCCCGGCGTGAGAGCAGACAACGTCTGCGCATATGATGAAGTTAGCGCCGCCACCGGAGGACTGAACCGCATCCGCAGCGTGAACCTGATGCCCATACTGATGGACCTCGTCAACAAGACAAAGAAGTTCGGGGCATAGTGGCATTTATAAGGGAAAAGATGCCATATATTTTCATAATCTAGAGGGGAGTGGTGGCATAGAGGTTCTAAAGGCATTCATCGTGCCAGACAACACGAAAATGGAAGAGCGAACGATCGTGGTGGATGGAGATGTTGTCGTTGGCAATCATTCTGAGATCGCTTATGGTTTTTTGGCACACTCCATCATCGCCGGTGAGAGGGTAAAAATCGATGGAGATGTAATAGCAGACGAAGAGGTTAGACTTGATTTATGGTCAAATGTAAATGGCGACGTTAGAACGAAGAAGAATGCATATCTGGGCGAAAAGGTCAGCATCAATGGAAAATTGACCGTGAAGGGCGACCTGGACATCGGAACGGATGTGCACATCGAAAAGGGGTTTGAAGCCAAGGGCTGGATCATGATAAGAAATCCAGTTCCAGTGATTGTGTACCTGTTTTTATATCTGGCTGTACTTCTCAGACTGGGCAGGGGCGAGGATGTGGAGAAAATGCTCAGCGAACTGTTTGAGGATGAAGAGACCTTCAACGAACGGGCGATGATCATACCAAATGGGACAAAGCTCGCGCTCGATATGATCAGGATTCCGAATAAGGCAGTCATCGGCAATAACTGCCACATACTGGGCAATCTGCGAGCTAGCTCACTCGAAATCGGAGACAACACTACGCTGTTCGGCAGTATCAGAACAAAAGACGGCATCAAGATTGGGCAAAAGACCAAGATTCATGGGAGCCTGGTTACAAAAGGCGCCGTGCACATAGGTGAAAAAAGTTGGGTGATGGGCGAGATCGATGCTGACGTGATAACGATTCACGAAGAGGCGAAAGTGGATGGAGCGATGAGGACGTCAAGAGGGGTTTTTTTCGCACATGACGAAGATGGAGAAAGTGAGCAGCGCGAAGACGAGTTCATTTCACTGGATATGTGAGCAAGATACTCACACCACCCCTCGTAGAATGCCGCTCAAATCGTAAAAGGCAATCGCATTCAGCAATCCAAACGTCATTTCGGCAGTTTCTCTAAACACATATGGAACGCTACCGCCGAGCAGGTTAATGATTGTCAAGAATTTCCAGAGCGTGCAGCAATAGAAAGCCATTAAAAATATAAAGAACACCCTGACAAACCTGCGTGGAAGTTTTCCCCCCAACATATATGTGAAACCAATGACCGTCAGTCCCACGGCGAGCCAGACAAGATGTTCAACATTACTAAAGATGACGCTTATGATTTCAACTTCCTGCCCTGTAACGGCCAGGAGTGCAAGCGCAAGAGTGACTACAATCACGCCGAGCACTGAATATCTGGGAACTTTTTTAGACGCCTCCGACTCTTGAGTAGTATATGCCCAGAAGACAAAATACGTTCCGGTCACGAAGAATGTGGCAGACCAAATGCCAAGCATATGTCTAATGATTTCTACGATGGGCGACATGTAAAAATGACCGAGTTCCCGTATTATAAAAAGGAAACATGCAAAAAATAAGCAGAACCACACGATCTCTCCTGCACCCAATTTTTTCCTGTTTTTGTACCAGGACAGCATGAAGATCGTTGCAAGCGTCCACATTATGAGGGAAAATGCATTTACGATAGTCACCATATTCGCCCTCTCCAGCTTCTATTAGTTTGCATCATACGTACAACCATATATAATTCTCGATTATCCCGTCCCGCTTAACTTTAATAGTCATCTTGCCATTATCTTATAATTGAGATCAAATGACCGTATCCATTGGGCTTGCGGGAAAGCCGAACTCCGGAAAATCCACCTTTTTCAAGGCTGCAACGCTCGTAGATGTAGAAATCGCATCATATCCATTCACGACCATCGATGCCAACCACGGCATGTCACACGTGCGGACGAAATGCCCCTGCAAGGAGCTCGAGATAGAGTGTAACAACTGCGTAGACGGGAATCGATTCGTTCCTGTTGAGTTAGTAGATGTCGCTGGTCTCGTGCCGGATGCACATCTCGGAAAAGGTCTGGGCAACGAGTTTTTAGACAACCTGCGACAGACGCAGGCGATCATACACGTAGTGGATGCATCCGGTAGCACAGACGCAGAGGGCAACCTCATCGAGATAGGAACACGTGACCCTGTCGATGATGTGCGATTTCTGGAAAAAGAAATGACGATGTGGCTGTACGCCGTCATCAAGCGCCACTGGGCTCAATTGACGCGAAAAACGCAGTCTCAAAGCGCAAAAATCGAACGCATCCTTTCAGAGCGATTGATGGGTGTTGGTGCAAATGAGGCACAGATCAAGGTGGCGCTGCATAACGCCTCATTAGAAGGCAAAATAACCGATTGGTCAGACGAGGGCATACTCCGCCTGGCAGACGAAATCAGAAAGGTCAGCAAACCCATGACGCTGGCAGCAAATAAGATTGACATCGCTCCCGAGGAAAATGCCAAACGACTTACTTCGTTAGAAGATAAGGACTACATCGTAGTTCCAGCGAGCGCTGCCGCCGAACTGGCGCTGAGAATGGCAGACAAGAAGGGAATAATCAAATATCTGCCGGGAGATGCTAACTTTCAGATCACAGCGCCAGAAGAATTGACAGATGCACAGAAAGAGGGATTGGAGCGAATAAGAACTCTGATGAAAAAGTATGGCGGCACAGGCATCCAGCAATGCATAAACAAAGCGGTTTTTGAGTTATTGGATCTCATCGTCGTTTATCCCGTAGAAGATGAAAACAAATTCACGGACAAAGATGGAAACGTGCTGCCTGATGCATTCTTGATGAAAAGAGGTGGGACTGCGCATGACATGGCATACATGGTTCACACCGATTTAGGAGAAGGATTCTTACATGCAGTGGATGCCAAGACGAAGCGCCGGATTAGCGAAGAGCATGTACTGCAAGATGGTGACATAATCAAGATTATCTCTACCAAGTAGGATTACTCTGTCCTTTCAGCCTTTCTCTTCTTGACGATGTCATTCGAAAGGATCGTAAAACGAAACGATGCAATCGCTCCATCTTCCATCCTGATCTTTGTCGACCTGAGGGCGATTTTTGTCACCTCTCCTTTCACACCCCTGACTTCTATGATGTTTCCAATCCTGAATGGTCTATCTAAGAGGATGAATATACCCGAAATGGTGTTGGAAATGATGTCTTTGGATGCAAGTCCTATTGCCAGGGCTGCCACACCAGCACCAGCGAGGAGGGGCATTATGATGCTGGTAACGTTCCATATGACCAACACGAGATAAAACGCGATGAAATAAACCGCAAATTTGGTTACATCGCAGGATAAACTGATGATATCTCTGGGCATTCTCGCCCTCTTCCCGATATTTTTTATTTGCCTCCTTGCGATCCTTATAACAACGTACGAGCCGATAGCTACGAGTAAGGTCTCGATTAGTTTGATTGTGACCAAGAGTAAACTATTCCCCAAACCCAGAAATTGTGCAATTGCCATACTTTTCCCTTTCGAAGATGTTGTCCAAATATCTTTAAGCTTTGTTATCCACAAAGGAGGTTGAACAGATGTGACAAACCATGATCATATTTGCCTGGGCTTTGGTGACAGGGGTTGCGATCTGCGTCCTGTACGGTGTATTTGGCGGAGATGAAACGCTAAAAGAGAAACACCCCATCCTGACGGAGGTGCTACATTGGACGCATCATTGGTGGATTGGCTTGATTGCCATGGCAATTGCAACGGTGCTGCAAAATGAGGCTTTGTTGGGCTTTGGAACTGGGCTATTTATAGATGATAGAATCTATCATAGCATGAGAGATTAAATGGCAAGAAAGGTTTATTAAGATTGAGCGAGCACTGTGCCGTAAAATTTAGAGGTAGTAATGGTGAGGTCATTTTATTCATATATACGGGATGCTTACAAAAAGCCGGATAAAACCCATGTAGATGAGCTGAGGTGGCATAGGCTTCAGGTATGGCGTAGGGAACCGGTTGTAAAAAGGATAGACCGCCCCACCAGATTAGACAGGGCCAGAGCACTGGGATACAAGGCAAAACAGGGCATAATCGTCGCACGTGTGATGGTACGACGCGGCGGGAGGAGAAAGTCGAGATATGTGCGCGGAAGAAGGACAGCGCATATGGGGAAAAAGAAGATCACGCCAGCCAAGAGCATTCAGCGCATCGCAGAGGAAAGGGCTGCACGCAAGTATCCGAATATGGAAGTGCTGAATTCATACTGGGTCGCCGAGGATGGCAAGAAGAAATGGTATGAGGTGATACTTGTCGATCCGACCAATCCTGCCATCATGAGTGATTCCACGCTAAACTGGATCTGTGACCCTGCGCATAAAGGACGCGTTTTCAGGGGAAAAACGTCTGCAGTCAAGAAAGGGCGAGGCAAGTGATTCACTATATCACGCTTGGGGCATTTGTGCATGCAACTGAGGACCCATCCAGGGTTGAGAGTGCTCTGCGATTGTTTATTCCAGAAGATTGCAAAATCAATATGTCCAAGACCGAAGGACACTTTGGGAATCCCATCACCGTTTTCACGACAAAGTTAGAAAAAAGGGCATGCAAGCCGTTTATAAAAATTCTGAAGAGTCTGCCTGCAGCCGAGTTATCCAAATTAAAAGGAGAGGTAGAGCAGCGTGTTGACGATAATTGCAACTTTCACGTCAGACTGGATAAGCAATCAGCGTATAATGGCCTCGTCAGATTGGCTCAAGCCGAAGATGCAATTGATATAAAGATAAAGGTCAAGACATACCCATCTAAGCGAGATAGTGCAATAAAAGTCATGGAGGATTTGTTGAGCGATGCCCAAGTATTATGACCTTCACGTACACTCGCATCCAGAAGGCATGGATGCTCCAGATAAACTGGTTTCAGTGGCGAAGAGATATGGCTATGCCGGCATAGCGATTACCAACCATTCTGACCACTGGAACGAGTTCGGCGGCGCCATTAGCGGTGTTGAAATTGTCGCTACAAGCGCTAGAGAGTTGAAAAAGAAAATCGGAGAGTATCGCCCCAAGGTAGAGGTGTTGCTTGTTCATGGCGGAGATACAAAAATCAATAGGGCTGCCGTCGAAGACCCCAGGGTGGACATACTGGCACATCCCGTTGAGAGGGATTCCGAGTTCAATCACATCCTGGCCAAGCTCGCTGCCAAGAACGATGTCGCCATGGAGTTCAATATGGA
>JAUWXC010000002.1 GCA_030616565.1 Methanocellales archaeon
CCCAGGCAGATGCCCAAAATCGGCAGGTCGAGGTTGCGCACGTATTCCATACAATTGCCTATTCGCTCCAAAGAGGGGCCTCCACTGAGAACTCATCCATCAGGCTCTTTTTCCAATATCTCGTCTACAGATAATTCATTGCTCACCATCAAGCTTTTAGCGCCAAGATCTCGCATCGCCCTGTGAATCAGGTGGCAGAACTGCCCGTAATTGTTTATGACCAGAATTTTGAGATTCGTAAGATTCATGCGGAGATGACATCAGCGGTCATGGTACTTATAGATTTTTTGAAATATAGCACATCACTTTCGCTCTGCTATCATCAACCTTATTTATCATAATGCTGAGTTATAGATGCCTCTCTAAAATAAATAAGACAAGAGGCTAGAGGTGTAGATATGGTAAAGGATATTGCAGAAGAATTGAAATCTCGTTTTTCTGAGATGGGGCTCGATGTTCCACTAGAGGACATCAAATCCAAACTGGACGAACTTATCAACAAGTTTAGGGTGCCAGTTGACGAAGCAAAGAGAAGCGTTGTTAGCCAATATTTGAAAGAGTCGAACATACCGAGAAGCAAGTTTTATGGCGAGGATGCAAGTCTCGTCAAGGTAGGGGACATCTCCTCCGAGGGTCGGTGGGTTAGTCTTAAGGCAAAGGTTGTCCAACTTTGGCCGTCTGAGAGCGATAGTATAGCACAGGCGGGTTTAATAGGCGACGAAACCGGAGCGATCAAATTCGTGAACTGGGCAAAATCAGCTCGCCCCTTGGTCGAGGAGGGTAAGAGCTACATATTCAAGAACGTGGTGACTGATTCGTGGCAGGGAAGATTCCAGGTCAATTTCAATAAGAACACCGACATTCAGGAAATAGAGGAAGACATCGAAGTCGGGTCTTCTGTAGAGGATGTCACTGGTGCCATTGTTGACATCCAATCCGGCTCTGGTCTGATAAAAAGGTGCGAATCGTGCAACAGAGTCCTTATCAAAGGATCCTGCGGCGAGCATGGAAAGGTCGAAGGAAAATATGATCTACGAGTAAAAGCCGTCATAGATGATGGGAAAATTGTGCGAGATGCCATTCTAAACAGGGAAATCACCGAGAAGTTGACAGGCATCACATTGGATATGGCAAAGAAGATGGCGGAAGAGGCGCTGGACCCGTCCAAGGTTATAGACACGATCACAGAACAGTTGATGGGGAGCTATTTTAATGTTAAAGGACCCAGGGTCGGTCGCTATATCTTGGTGGAGACGATGGAGAAAGTAGCTCCTATCTCAGATGAGGAAATTCAAGGCACAATTGCCATGGCGGAGGGGTTGTGATGTTAGAGCGAGAAGTGGCCAAGCGGGTATTTGCTCAAGAGTACAGGGAATCCAACTTGACGTTCAAGGAGAGCGATGACCAATATAGTCCCCTGTATCTGCTGACTCCCACTGGCGCGAAATGCAACAGGGTTTTCATCACCGGTACTTTGACCGAAAAGGAGGATATTGGAGCCACTGCAGAACATTGGCGTGCCAGGGTAGCAGATCCAACTGGGGTCTTTACGATTTATGCAGGACAGTACCAACCAGAGGCGGCGCAGATGCTGAGTGCAATCGAGCTGCCGCAATTCGTCGCAGTCGTCGGCAAAACGAACACCTATGATACCGGCGAAGGCATCATTACATCGATCAGACCCGAATCCATTCAGGTGATCGATGCTGAAACTCGGGATAGGTGGATTCTTGAAACAGCCAAGCATACTTTAGAGCGCATTGCAACGCTTGGGAGCGATGACCCCGACGCCATAAAGGCGAGAGAGCATTACTCACCCGATTTAGAACGATACAAGCAAATGGTGCTGCAGGCACTCAAGTCCATAGGCAAAGGACAGGTCCCAGAGGAGGAAACTGAGGAAGATAAAGCAGAGAAAGTAGGGTTTGAAGTAATGGATCTGAGCAAGGCTTAGATTGTTTGTGAGGGATGCAATGGATTTCATAATAGGAGCGCTCATAATCGGGATTTTCGTTGCCTTAATAATAGGTTATTACTTTGGAAGAAAGATCGTCGCAAGTGAATATAGAGCGAGATTTGAGGAGTGGATACTTCAAAAGGAAAGCGAGATACGCGAAGATGCAGTCAGAAGAAGCAGACTGGTTCTCGGAGGTAAATTCAGCGAGCAATTAGCGCCCTACCTGCCAGATTTCAAGTATGACCCCACGGACGCCAGATTCGTCGGCACACCTATAGACATGCTCGTCTTTAGAGGCTTGTCGGCAAATGCTCCCGAAGAGATAGTAATGCTCGAGATAAAAAGCGGAGAGGCGGGACTTTCTCAGCAGGAGAAAATGATCAAAGAGCTTGTGGAAAATAAGAAAATCAGGTGGGAGTTGTATAGAGTTCCCAGCGACCTGACGAAGCCTTAGACCAGGTCAAAAAAGAAATGATGCAATCTCGTATCCCGGGTTAATTCTGGGTGAAATGCAAGCGCCAGTAATTTGTCCTGTTTCGCGGCAACGATGTAGCCATTGCATTTCGCAAGTATCTCGACATTCTCTCCAACCTTTGTGATGGCTGGCGCCCTGATGAAAACTGAATTGAACGGTTTTTCGCCTATGACATCGATTTTCAGCGGAGTTTAAAACGACTCTCTCTGGCGACCGAAGGCGTTCCTCGTTACATGAATGTCCATCAAGCCAAGCAGGAATTGATTTGTCTGCTCTACTTGACTATCGCCATGCTTGGCGAGCAGAATAAGACCTGCACACGTTCCAAGAATTGGTATCCCCAGTCTTGTGGACTCTTTAATCTCAGAGGCAATTCCTTCTTGAACCATTAATTTGCCAATCGTCGTGCTCTCTCCGCCTGGTACGATAATGGCATCACAACTCGGAATGATGCCGGTGTGTTTTATTGAAACGACTTCGCCACCGCCTCTTTCAGATAGTGCCCTCTCTGCTGCTTTTATATGCTCTTCTACACTTCCCTGTAGTGCGATGATGCCAATCCTCATCAAAACTACCAGCCGCGGGTTTGTAAAACCTCATCCTCGGTCAACGTATGAGTATCCAACCCTTTCATCGCACTGCCAAGTCCTTTAGAAATCTCGGCGAGCATCTCAGGTCTATCATAATTGTTTACCGCCTCCACAATGGCCTTGGCCATCTTTTCTGGAGACTCTGCCTTGAAGATGCCTGAGCCGACAAAAACGCCATCCGCACCAAGCTTCATCATCAGCGCCGCATCCGCAGGTGTGGCGATACCACCGGCGGCAAAATTCACCACCGGGAGACGTTGCATTTCTTCGGTTTCCTTAACGAGTTCAAATGGCGCATCGATATCACGTGCAACTTTCATCAGCTCTTCATCGGTCTTTCCTTTCAATTCTCTAATGGTGCCCATGATCACCCTCATATGTCTGACGGCTTCTTTTACATCGCCAGTTCCAGCCTCGCCCTTCGTCCTGATCATCGCAGCCCCTTCGTTTATGCGCCGTAACGCTTCCCCGAGATCTCGTGCTCCGCACACAAATGGGACGGTAAATCTAAGCTTATCAACGTGATACCTTTCGTCAGCAGGCGTCAGTACCTCAGACTCATCTATCATGTCCACACCCAGCGCCTCGAGTATCTCCGCTTCGACGAAGTGTCCTATTCGTACCTTCGCCATCACCGGAATCGTGACGACGTCCATAATTTCCAGTATTACTGCCGGGTCAGCCATCCTAGCAACTCCACCGGCAGCCCTGATGTCGGCTGGCACAGCATGGAGCGCCATCACCGCCACCGCTCCCGCTTCTTCTGCAATTCTGGCCTGCTCAGCGTTGGTGACATCCATGATGACACCGCCCTTCTGCATCTTGGCAAACCCCCTCTTGAGCAACTCCGTCCCGTGTCGCAATTCTTCTAATTTCATTCGGTCAATCCTCTTACACTGCCTTTCTTTTTGCCATAGTTAATGATAAAGTTGATGCTTATATACTGGGGTGTACATTTCCACTCAGCCTGACTAATGGCCTAGAAATATGTCTCCTCGCAGAAGGGGGCACCTCATATAGCCCCAGACCCAGCTCCCTACCGATAAGAATGTACTCTGGTGCTCCAGCATGCGTTCCACATTTCTTGCACCTGTAGCCCTGGTTGCGCCCGGTGGACTTCATCCTCTTTCCACATTTACAAACGGGGTTTTGTCGAATGAAACGCTCCGCAAGCGATGTTATTTCAATCTTTTCAAGGTTAATCGTATGATCCTTTACGGCACCGTAAACTGTTACTTCGTCACCGACACACAGCTTTCGCACCACGCCTCTGAAGTTTTTCGTGGGCTCATATGCTGCGCAGTCGATTTTATGCCCGTTTTCCGCGATGGAGAAGATGACATGTCCCCCCTCAATCGTATGCGGTGGGGCGCTTACAACCCCATTCAAGATGTACGAACACTCGTCCTTTACCGAAGCCATTTCCCCCTCTATGAGGTGCGCATCCGTGCCCTGATTGGTCTTAAAGACGATGGATCGCTCCACTGGCTCCGATCTGATCATTTCAAATGCTTTCTGAATCGCATCCGCACCATCACCCCTAATTCCAAAGAGCACAGGGCACGGCGAACTTGGCGAGAACACGATCGTATTGTTGGTGATATCTACGGTATCCCATGTCAACGGATACGTGGCCTTGTTTGCTTCAAATACCGATCCCTCGTCGATATATCTGGGAGTGGTACAGCGCTCTCTCTGCCTGTAGGCAACTAACTCATAAGTATGGTCTTCCTCCAGCGTTGCGCCTACCGCAGCCAGTGCACCGATAACCCCCCGCCCATTCTTAAATGCATGCACCTTGCCGCATCTCCCAGCAAGGTCAATCGCCTCTTCGATGGTGATGATGTCCTGTACTGCCCTTTTAGAAAAATTCTTTACCTCTTCAGGAATCTCATCCAAAATCACGATGCCAGGATTCGTGTTGGGAGCGTCAAACTCCGCCATCTCTTCCACGGTACGAACAACGACGTCTTCAATTCGCGTTGCATAGCCACTCCTTTCCTCAAGTTGGATGGCAACTGCACCGTTTCCTCTCGTTTTGTATCTGATATTGGGGTTCAGCCTTACCAACTTGGGGTAGCCGATTACATCCCCATAGTTTTGTAGCCGTTCCACTAATACCGCAGCTAGATACGTAGTACACATGCCATTCTTCGAGTCGGTATCGTCGATTCCAATATGCATTGATGCCCGAGTACCATCATACATAATATTATATAGAAGTATTGGGTGAGTAATATAATAAGATGAGGGAGTTACTATTACATCGGGTTTTAGACGTATTAAAACGCACTGGATTCGTTACGTCAGAACCATGTGATGTTCGCCCCAGGTGTTTCGATCTGGTCGCAAGAAGAGGGCACGTACTACTGTTGCTAAAGGTTCTTTTCAACGTCGACGGATTAAGTACGAATTCTGCCAACGAGATGAAATGTCTTGCAGAGCGGTTGGTCTGCTCCCCGCTTGTAGTTGGTGAGAGAACATGTAACAAACCGCTGGAGAGCGGCGTGGTATACATCCGCTACGGCATCCCATCCATCAATCTACAAACCTTGCACGATCTCTTCATCTTCGGAATACCGCCATTGGTTTACGCTGCGCCAGGTGGATTGTATGTTAACATCGATGGCGATGCGTTGCGAGAGGTCAGAATGCGCCGGAAAATATCCCTTGGCGATCTCGCCTCCAAATTGGGCGTATCCAGGAGGGCCATCAACAAGTACGAAGAAGGTATGAATGCAACGGTTGAGGTGGCGCTGAAACTCGAATCCATTTTAGACATGGCACTATCACATCCCATAGACCTGTTGCACCTAGAATCTCAGAATCCACCATCACCGAGCCTTAAGCTCTTATCCCCGATTGAGCGGGCGGTCTTCATGATGATGATTGACATTGGATTTGATGTGTTACCCATAGTACATGCACCGTTTAATGCACTGTCTCAAGACAAAACGGCCACAATACTCACAGGCGTCGGCAAATATAGTAAGCATATGATCAAAAGGGCAAAACTGATGAGCAGCATATCAGATGTGACCAAGATGCAATCCGTGTTCATCATCGAAGGCGCATCCAAGTCATTACAAATAGGCAATACCACTTTAGTTGAAAGAGACGAGTTAGAAGGCCTGGAAGATTCGGATGAATTTGTCACGTTGATCCAGAGCAGAAAAACTGAACCCTCAAACTATATATAGAACTACAAACATTCCTTTTCGCTATTATTCTATAAAAGGAGGCAGTATATGGCAGGACAATTATCTGGACAACCTGTATTGATTCTAAGAGAGGGCAGCCAGAGGACAAGGGGCAGAGAAGCCCAGAGCATGAACATCATGGCTGCAAGGGCCGTCGCAGAGGCGGTCAGGACGACCCTGGGTCCGAAGGGCATGGACAAGATGCTCGTAGACTCCATGGGTGATGTCGTGATTACGAATGATGGTGTGACCATCTTGAAGGAAATGGATATCGAACATCCCGCGGCAAAGATGATGGTGGAAGTGGCAAAGACGCAGGATGATGAGGTTGGTGACGGAACGACAACTGCAGTGGTTCTCGCCGGAGAATTGCTCAAAAAGGCAGAATCGCTCTTGGATCAAGACGTGCACCCAACGGTCATCGCCTCTGGATACAGGATGGCAGCACAAAAATCATATGAAATCTTAGATTCCATAGCATCCCCCATATCACCGGATGATGAAGATGTGCTACAGAAGATTGCTGGCACTGCAATGACCGGAAAGGGTGCTGAAGCAGCAAAGACACCTCTCTCCAAATTGTGCGTGAAGGCTGTCCAGTCCATAGTTGAAGATGATTTAGCCGACATAGACAACATCAAAGTCGAAAAGAGGGTTGGCGGAGGCATCGAAGACTCTGAACTCATAGAAGGAATGGTCATAGATAAAGAAAGGGTACATCCAGGCATGCCAAAACGGGTCGAGAATGCAAAAATCCTGTTGCTTGATACTGCCATTGAATTGAGAGAAACTGAAGTGGACACCGAGATTTCCATAACGTCTCCCGAACAGATGCAGGCTTTTCTCGCCGAGGAGGGGCGCATGCTGAAAAGCATGGTGAATAAGATCATAGAAAGTGGCGCAAACGTCGTCTTCTGTCAAAAGGGCATCGATGATATGGCACAGCACTATCTCGCGAAGGCGGATGTTCTAGCTGCAAGGAGGGTCAAGAAGTCGGATATGGAAAAATTGGCCAGGGCAACCGGTGCCTCTATCGTAACGAGCGTAGACGATATCAACAAAGACGATTTGGGTAGAGCTGGTTTGGTTGAGGAGAAAAAGGTGGCTGATGAGGATATGACCTTCGTCACGAAATGTAAAAATCCCAAAGCGGTATCCCTGATCGTACATGGTGGAACAGAACACGTCGTTGATGAGGTCGAGAGGGCGGTGCACGATGCATTGAGGGTCGTGGGTGTCGCAATAGAGGACAAAAAACTGGTTGCAGGAGGTGGTTCCTCTGAGACGGAGGTGGCGCTACAACTTCGGAGATATGCATCAACGGTTGGCGGCAGGGAACAACTGGCCATAGAGGCATTCGCAGACGCGCTGGAGGCCATCCCCAGAACACTCGCAGAAAACGCTGGCTTAGATACCATCGACTCCTTGGTGAACCTGCGTTCTAGGCATGAAAAAGGTGAGAAAAATGCCGGATTGGACGTCTACTCTGGCAATGTCGTTGACATGCAGAAGGCTGGCGTTCTCGAGCCACTTCGCATAAAAACACAGGCCATAGGGTCAGCCGCAGAGTCGGCAGTCATGATTCTGAGAATCGATGACGTGATAGCCGCCAGTGGTTTGAGCAAAAAAATGCCGGAAATGCCGCCAGAAATGGGTGAAATGGGCGGTATGGGCGGTATGCCACCGATGTAGCAGGCATGAGCAAAGCACAGAAAGTCGTAGATAGGCTGGTTAAAATTTATGGGCATCCTGCGCAGAGGGGTGATACTCCGTTTCGTGTGCTGGTCAGAACGATCCTCTCACAGAATACCAACTATCGCAACACGAGGATCGCCTGTGAGAATCTCTTCTCGAAATTTCAGACACCGGAGCAGATTGCCAACGCTGATATAAGCGAGCTCGTTGCCCTGCTGAGGCCCGCTGGTTTACATAACATTAAAGCAAGGCGCATCAAGGACATATCAAAGTTGATCGTCGAAGGGCGTGATTTGAGCGGTGTGATCCAGAAAAACGTGGACGAAGCGCGTAATGACCTTTTGACGATTAAAGGCATAGGACCCAAAACTGCAGATTGTATCCTTTTGTTTGCAGGAGGGCATGACGTTCTGCCTGTGGACACGCACGTATTTCGTGTGGCAAAGCGACTTGGTCTTGCTCCAGTAGATGCCGACCATGAGAAGGTAAAGATTGCCCTAGAAGGACAGATACCTCCAGAGAAAAGAGGGAGTGCGCACATTGCACTCATATCATTTGGCAGAGAATTTTGCAGGGCGCGTAATCCCAGATGTGATGTGTGTCCGCTGCTTGACTTGTGTGACTTCAGATAAGTCGTATCGTCTCCAAGTTCATTGGCGCTCTCGTCTCTATCTTATACCTCTTATACAATGAACTCGCGAGATCCAAGCACTTGCTTTCCTCGCCATGATTGATCAATATGCGCTCGGGGCGGGGGTTCATTCTCCTGACGAAATTCATCAACTGCTGTCGATCAGAGTGACCGGAGAACCCATCAACGGTCTCTACATCCAAATTAACCTTAACGGTCTCCGTCTTTCCTTCTATTGAGAACGGGAGTTCCGCCCATCCCTTTTGAATCCTCCTTCCCAACGTTCCTTCTGCCTGGTAACCCACGAATATGAGCGTATTTCGTTTATCGGGAGCGAGCGCTTTAAGATGCTCCATCACAGGTCCGCCATTCAGCATGCCCGATGTGGCGAGTATGACGCAGGGGTCGCCACCAATGATGTCCTGACGTTTTGCTGGCTCAACCTGGATGAAATTCTCTGATAAAAACGGATTTAGCCCTTTGTGGAAGATCTGATTTCTCAACTCACTATTTAGGTACTCAGGGTGTGTGGTATGGATCGCAGTAGCCTCCCAGATCATGCCATCCAGGTACACTGGTACATCGTCGATAATACCAGTCCTAATCGCCTCCTCCAACACAATCATGACCTCCTGGCTTCTGCCCACGGCAAATGCCGGGATCAAAACCTTGCCACCCCTAGTGATTGTCTGCTTCACAATGGTATGGAGCTTATGTTCCGCTTCCCTGCGAGATGGCTGATAGTCATTGGCGCCACCATACGTAGCCTCCGTCACCAGCGTCTCTAATCTCGGAAAGTCATTCACCGCTGGATCGAATAGCCGGGTAGGCTCGTATTTGAAATCACCGGTAAAGGCGATATTGTATAGTCCCTCGCCGACATGAAAATGTGCTATCGATGATCCAAGAATGTGTCCAGCGTTATAGAATGTTAATCTGATGTCCGGCGCAATGTCGGTGACGTCTCCATAGTTCAGCATGATCGTGTGCTTGAGCGCTTCTCTGATCGTCGCAGACTCATAAGGCGTCTTCCTGCCCTCTCTTGCTGCCACCTCGATGTAATCCAATTGCAGCAACAGCATCAGATCTCTGGTCGGCGGAGTCAGATAAACGGGACCTTCATAGCCGTACTTGAATAGCAATGGTACCAAACCAGCATGATCCAGATGGGCATGTGTGATGACCACTGCGTCAATCTGATTGATCGGACTGATCTCTGGCACATATAGGTACGGAGTTCCATCGTTCTCGGATCCAAGGTTAACACCACAATCGATCAACACCCTCGTCTCAGGCGTGGATAATATGTATGAGCTTCTTCCCACTTCCCTACAGCCGCCCAGAGTGGTTATGCGTATCCACGAGTCCTTGAAGGTTCTCTCCCTGTGGATTTTTCTGCCAATTTGCCTTAAAATGGATTTTCTAGCGTTGCTCTCGGCGCGCATATACTGGCGTATGTTTTTTATGATGGATGACTCAATGGGGGGTGTCCTTGCCACTTTGGGCGACCATCCAATGCTCTTCGTGATCTCTCTGAGCATAGTACCATGCCGTCCTATGACCAATCCTAGTTTTTCTGCCTCGATGATCACCTCGCCCCTATCCGTATCGAAGAAGTAATCGGTGATTTTAGCCTCTTCTGGAACTATTTGCTCGATCTTTTTGATGGCATCTTCGGGTTTGGCAAGAACTTCTGGGTCTGGTCGCACAACGATTCGCTTGCGCAGATCCTTTGCGAGCGCTCTGACTATATCTCCGTTATCTGCGAATTTTCGAGGCTCTTCCGTATATATAACAAGTTCCGGTCCCTCAAATTCGAGGTCAGATATGGTTATACCTGCCGGTAACTTCTCTTTGATTCTCTCTTTGAGTTCGTTTAAAACTTCTTCTACCGTCATTGAGTTTTTCTCTCGATTCAGTGTGTATATATAAAAGCAAAAACGGCTACGCTAATTTACTCATCCTTTTGGAAATTTCCTCTTCACCTAAGATTTTATACGCATCTGGCGTGATCATAACCACCTCGATACCATCACCAGAAGCAGCGTCTCGCTTGATAGCGGCCTGTAGCGCCCTCGTTGCTAGGTTAATACCTTCGTCCAGTGATATGTCGTCTTTATATCTATCTTCCAAGATGCCATACGCGATGGGTGAGCCTGAGCCTGTGGCAACCACGTTTCTTTCCTCAATCTGACCGCCCAGTGGGTCCAATGAATAGAGATGCGGTCCTTTCCTATCAATCCCGCCCACGATTAGCTGGGCCATATACGGCAGATACCTCTGTGTGCTCAGGATATTGGATAATAGCGTAGAAACTGCACCAACTGTCATAGGCTCCTCTCTCCTGATCTTATAGATCTTCGCTTCTACCGCAATTATCCTCGCCAGAACCTGGGCATCACCAACCGCACCCGCCGTGGTCATGCCGATCCGATCATCAACCTGATATATCTTTTTCGCTTCCCTGCTCGCGATGAAACTGCCCATAGTCGCTCTTTTTTCGCTCGCCAATACAATGCCGTTACTACAAACTAAGCCAACTGTGGTTGTGCCCTTATATCTATTGTCGCTGACCATCTTTATCCCCTTTAATCAAAACCAGGAAAACCAGTTACACGGAATTCATTAGTCATTTCTATATTTAAGTCTTGCTATGCCCTTGCTATGCAAGGCACCATCCTTTAAAATCACAAATCTCACATTTCTTTTTCCTACAGAAATTCTTACCTACGCGTAGGAGCGCGACCTCAAGGTTTACAACGGGCATATGAAGTTTTTCAGCAGCTTTTTTTAACTCGTCCTTATTGCCAACCTTCATCAAGCCCAAGCGTTTCCCAGCCAAGACTTCCAAGTGAGAGGGTTTTGGGTCTGCTTTGTCCCATATATCCCTCAGTTCGCGCAGGAAAATCTGGGCCGTTACCTCACCGACGCCGTTAAACTCCATCAATCTTCTCTCCAAGTCCTCTGCGCCAGACGCGACATCGTGCAGCTTATTCAAATCGCCATCGTACTTCTGCTTGAGCATTTTGGCAATGTCCAAAAGTTTATCGGCGGTGCTAAAGTCATATCTGACATACCCCCCTTCGTCCAGCGCCTGAACCAATCCATCCCATCCCGCTTCTAAGATCGCATCTGGGCTCGTAAGGGCTCGTTTTTCGAACGTTTTGTATGTGTTCTTTGCTATCGTTTCGTTTATTCGTTTTCCAAACAGAATCGCAGCCAAGAACCATTTGAATATCCCTGGGCATCTGTGTAGCCCAATTCCAAGCTCCTCTGAGAATGGGGTCGCATATTTCTTTAGCGCATCCCTTAGCGTCATAGAAATGATCAAAGAACTATATAATATAAAGAAGGGATATAAATGTGATAGAAACAGAAGTACCATGAGTTTGATAGAAAAATACGTTGAAAATGTGTTCGCATTCTCCGCTGAGGCGTTTAAAGAGGCGTATCAACAAAGCCTAAAAGCAACACATACGCCCGAGCGGGAATTGACCATAAGGGCACATGATGCGATAAAAAACCTTGAGACAAAAGGGCACAAGATTGACTTAATCGTCGTAGGCATGGGCCAGATGATCATCCTGTACGGGGATGATAAATACGTTGTGATAAAATGAATCCGGACTTCATGCGCCTAGTAACTTGGATGTGTCTATTCTTTGCAATAACGTTGACCGCGAGGTTCATCTTTTTAGTTAGAAATATCATGCAAGCCGGTAGAAAGGCGATTAGGGGTGTGCTACAACAGTCAAGCGGCGAAATATTTTGCTCCGATATTATGGAACGAACTGGTTTTTCTAAGGCAAGGGTTGAGATTTTACTCAGGAACATGGAGAGAAAGGGCATGATCCAAAGGGTTCCGCAGGGAGAAGACGTTTTGATCAAACTCATCGAGTGATGGTTGTGAGATTTGTAGTGGACAGGATGCTAGGTAAACTGACCACTTGGCTCAGGTTGCTCGGTTATGATGTGGTTAGCGCAAGCGATTTTGACTTGAGTGCAGAAGAAGACAACTTGTTGCTGGACCTGGCAAAAGAGGGGAGAGCTCTTCTCACAAGGGATAGGACGCTTAGGTCAAAGGCAGAGAAGAGGGGCGTTTCGATTTGTTTTATCCATTCCGATATGGTGATGGAACAGCTGGAAGAAGTATATTCTTACTGCGATATTCAGCTGGAGCCCCAGATGAGCAGGTGCACAATATGCAATGCCACCATCAGGAAGACGAGAGCAGAAGATGAAGACATACTGAAAAAAGAGGATTATGTGCCGGATCGATTGATTGGCATCATCGATTTCTGGGTGTGCGATAACTGCGGGCAGGTATACTGGGAGGGCAGTCACTGGGATAACATCAGGAAAAGGACAGATGAGTTGAAGAAGAAGGTTGGGAGATGACATCATAACCACCTTCTGCGGTGGCGTTGCTACAAATGAATGACGCCAATATGCCATTTCTGCACTCCCGCATTAATACGCCCTCGCCATCAGCACGACCTTGTCGGTCTTCTTGCCACAGACAGGGCACTTGCCTTTTTTGGTTTGCGTCAATTCGCCCAGTACGTCTGCACCAGTGCCCTCCTCCATCTTCAGACCACATTTTTCTTCGCCACACCAGTTTATTTTGGCTATGCCCTTTTTGACTGTGGTTTTTACCTCATCCAGCGCCGTACAGTCGACCATCCTTTCATCGAAGGATTTCTTGGCCTTCTCGTAGAGACTTGTATGTATGTCTTTCAGTTTTTGATGAATTGTTGGAACTAAGTCAGGCACAGATATGGACGTCTTCTCAAAGGTGTCTCTTCGCACGAGCGTTACCGAATTGGACTTCAAATCGCGCGGCCCTATCTCTATTCGCAAGGGAACGCCTTTCGTCTCCCATTTATAGTATTTCGCACCCGGTCTTTCATCGGAATCATCTAATACCACGCGGAATCTTTCATCGCTGAGCATCTTGTGAACGCGCTGGGATGCTTCACGCACATCTTTTCCTTCGCCGAACGGAATGGAAACGATCACGACTTGGGTTGGCGCGACCTCAGGAGGGAGAATCAACCCTCTGTCATCGCCGTGCACTGCGATAACCGCTGCCACACACCGCTCAGAAATGCCATAACATGTCTGATGAACGTATTGCTGCTCTCCGTTCACATCCTCATACCTAATATCAAACGTTTTGGCAAAATTCGTACCCAAGTGATGAATCGTGCCTATCTGTAGCGTTTTGCCATCGGGCATGAGTGTATCAACCGCAATCGAGTAATCTGCGCCAGGAAACTTGTCCCAGCCTGGGCGCTTTGTGAAAATATGCGGAATTGCCAGTCTATCATAGAACTCGGAATAAATCCGCACAGCTTCATGTACCTGCTTTTCTGCGTCTTCCCACGTAGTATGGGCGGTATGCGCCTCTTTAAACGATGTAATCTCCCGCACCCTAATGAGCGGTCTGGTGTGCTTTGTTTCATAGCGAAACGTGTTCACTATCTGATACACCCTTAATGGCAAATCTGTATGAGAGCGTATCCAGAGCTTGAACATGGGATAGATTGCGGTTTCAGATGTGGGACGCAGCGCAAGTGGAACCTCCAGGGGCGTGGCTCCACCCTTTGTAACCCAGTAGACCTCTTCTTCGAATCCCTTGATGTGTTCAGCCTCTTTCATGAATTCGGTCTCTGGAATGAGTAGTGGGAAAAGCGCCTCTTGATGATCCACATCCAACAATGACCTGAGAATCGAATACACCCTGTTCCTAAGAACCAATCCAAAGGGATGCCACACACAGAGCCCTTTGATCGGGTATCTGACATCCACGATCCCTGCCATTAACAGTATCTCACTGTACCATTCACTGAAGCCCGCTTTCTTGGGAAGCGATTTTGCCACGAAATCACCTGTTTACTTAAGGCTTAGAAGGATTATAAGATATATCACTTTTACTCATATGATGAACGCCGTCTCAATGGCGGCTGCTATGAACAAGAGGGGCAGGACCCAGAAGGCATATATTTCGAGACCTCCTATGAGTTCCTTTTTGACATTTCCCTCGCCCAAGAGCTTTTTGACGGTCTCCTGACCAAGGCGGATGCCGATGGCAACGCTTAAAAGGATCATCGGAATTTCGATGAGTCCATGGGGGAGTATGTTGACCAGGACGAGCATAACTCCATGCTCTTGGCTTGCTGTATAGATTACTGCTCCGATTATGAATCCATTGTAGATAAGAAACAGGATCGGAATGATGGCAAGGATAATTCCTAAAATCAAGGCTGCAAAGCACAGGACTGAGTTCTGCGCAAAAATTCTGAGCATTAACAATGGTGCGGGTAGTTCAGCCAATGCACCGAACTCACTACTCAATTCACTCGTCAACTCCGCTGAGAATTCTGGATTGAGCGCAGAGTATCCATATCCAGCCGTTGTGGATGCTATTAACATCAGCGCTGCCAAGAATAGATGATGCCTCACAGCGAGGACATACTGTCGAAATTCCCCATATGTTGGCCTGTGTTTCAGCATGTCAGATTCACACCCCCAGCGTTATTCTGAGCACATTTCTCGTTCCAGGAGCCAGTCCGAGCACCAGAATTACAAGTTTTGTCAGATTTTTAAGATTGTCGTTCTCATCTAAGTACGAATCGATGAAGAATAAGACCGGGATGATCACCCCGACTTTCAGCGGGTACATCACCAGCGCGGTTCCACTCAGGTTCGTCAAGAATGCGCTCAATACATGCTTCTCCACATATCCCATGTAATCCGCTCCTATGAACGTGGAGGATGCGTCAAACAAATGTGCCCAGATGATGAATGCATTGAGCTTGTCCAAGAGGAAATGTACGCGCAAACCCCTGGCGATGGCGTAAATCACAGCTGTCGAGAGCGTTGCGATGCCAAGGACCACGAACGGCATCCAGACGAAAAGGATGTCTTGACTCCACAGTAGGGAGAAGAGGCACAGCACTGTCCAGAATACCCCAATGTATCCGAACGCTGGTTTGATGTCATCCATTCTGCCAGCGCTGTGTAGCCATGTCAGCATCAACAATACGCTGACGCACCCCGCAAATACGATGAAATATATCAGTGGCGTTACGAACAAGTAACTCAGCGGAGGCGTGAATATCTCTGCATCTTCCATGACCCTGAGCGCGCTACCGACAAGGATATATGGCACGGTTGCGAGTATGAACCGCTGGTCTACGATAATCTTCAACTTTTCCAGTAACTTTAATAGTCCAAAGAGGCTAATGCCTAACAAAATGCCCCATGTCAGCGTATTCACGGGATTATAGCCCGTGTCGTACACAATGGGGTCGATGTAGTATTTGACGATAAAATCTTGGATCGATAGAACGCTCATGAGGTGTCAGTTTGAATGAAGAGAACTTAAATCTCTCTAAATGGATGCAACTGCCGAGGTGTGTGATTATAGGGCATGATGCGATAAACGATGTCGGTAAGGTCTGTAAAGACCTAGGGCTGAGCGGAAAAGCGATGGTGGTAACCGGTCCAACCACCAAGAAAGTCGCAGGCGGTGCCATCGCTGACCTATTATCGGATGAAGGTTATGACACCAGTGTAATTGAGGTCTCATCTGCATCCATGCATGAGGTTGAGAGGGTTAAGGAGAGCGCTAGCGGAACATCCTTTTTGCTCGGCGTTGGAGGCGGAAAATCGATAGATATCGCCAAACTGGCATCTATGCAATTAAACATACCGTTCTTGAGCATTCCCACGGCTGCCTCTCATGATGGAATCGCATCTTCAAGGGCATCGATATCCCAGGGCAAGGGAAGCGTTTCAGTATCTGCGCAGGCACCACTAGCGGTAATAGCTGATACGAGAATAATCGCATCCGCGCCACATAGGTTGCTCACATCCGGCTGTGGGGACATCGTCTCAAATTACACCGCAATCAAAGACTGGCAACTGGCACATAAACTGCAGGGCGAAGAGTATAGTGAGTATGCTGCAACCCTTTCTCATATGACCGCACAAATCATAATCGATGCGGCGGGGTCAATCAAGTCAGGATTGGAAAAATCTGCGCGAGTTGTAACCAAGGCGCTCATCTCTTCCGGGGTGGCGATGAGCATTGCCGGAAGCAGCAGACCTGCCTCTGGTTCAGAGCACAAATTCAGCCATGCGCTGAACAAGATAGCGCCAAGACCGGCATTACATGGTGAGCAGTGCGGTGTTGGCACGATTATGATGATGTACCTGCATAACGGTGACTGGCAACTTATCAGGGATACGTTAAAAAAG
>JAUWXC010000093.1 GCA_030616565.1 Methanocellales archaeon
AGAAAAATTCTACGGCAAAGAGGATTGCACAGATTCTCTCGGATGGAAAGGCAAAACAGAGAAGGGTCAATGGGGTAAACGTTTATGAGTTCGGTGACAAAAAAATCATCGGACTGATAGGGCACATCCTTTCAATCGATTTTCCGGAAAAGTACAACGATTGGTCAAAGGTGGAGCCGCACGAGCTCATAGATGCGGAGATTGTCCAGGTGCCAACTCAAAAAAAGATCATTTCTGCGCTGAAAAAACTCGCGAAAGATGCATCGCGTGTAACCATTGCCACGGATTATGATAGGGAGGGGGAGTTGATAGGCGTGGAGGCGCTGCGGTTGATACAGCCGCTTGCTCCCGTGGACAGGGTCAGGTATTCTGCAATCACCCCACCCGAGATCCTCAAGGCGTTCTCTTCTCCTACAGATATCGATTTTGAGCTTGCAGCCGCAGGCGAGGCGCGTCAGAAAATCGATTTGGTCTGGGGCGCCGCCCTGACAAGGTTCGTCTCGCTATCATCGCGCCGCCTGGGAAAAAACTTCCTTTCGGTTGGGAGGGTGCAGAGCCCGCTTTTAGCGCTACTGGTCAAGAGGGAGAAAGAGATAGAGGCGTTTGTACCGAAACCGTACTGGGAGATTCTCATCACATGCAAGAACGATGGAGAGTTTATCGCGAAGCATGAACGGGGACGTTTCTGGGAGAAGGGCGAGGCAGAGGCAATTTTATCGCGGCTTGGCAAAACTGGCACCATAGCAAAACTGGAGCGAAGCGAGAAGGTAGATCGCCCGCCAACGCCGTTCAACACGACCGAATTTATGCGGGCAGCCAGCGCAATCGGATTCTCTCCAGCCAATGCGATGAGGATTGCCGAGAATTTGTACATCAACGGATGGATTAGCTACCCTAGGACAGATAACACCGTTTACCCCAAAAGCCTAGATGTTAAATCCATAATAGAGTCGTTCGTAAACAGTGAGTTTGGGGAGTACGCAAACGCTCTGCTGAAGAAGCCCGAACTCAAGCCAACCAGGGGCAAGAAAGAGGCGACGGACCATCCACCCATACATCCTGTCTCTGTTGCGAAAAAGGGAGAGCTTGGCGCCCCGGAGTGGAAGATTTATGAGCTGGTCGTCAGGCGCTTCTTTGCGACGTTTGCACCGCCAGCAGTCTGGCATATCACGAAGGTAGTAATCGATGTCAACGGAGAGCTATTCAATGCAAACGGCTCGCAATTGGTTGAAGAAGGATGGCGATGGTATTATCCATACTATGCGATGAAAGAGCGGTTTTTACCTCTATTAAAAGAGGGCGAGGCCCTGGACATAACAAAGGTCGATCTGGCAGAGAAGGAGACACAACCTCCACCAAGGTACAAGCAGGGCGGGCTAATCAAATTAATGGAAGACCTTAGCCTCGGCACGAAGTCCACAAGACATGAGGCGCTGAGCAAGTTATATGCGAGGGGGTATGTACATGGTAATCCTGTGCGCCCGACAAAGACCGCGATGGCGGTCGTTGATGCGCTGGAAAATTACGCAAACCCCATCGTTCAGCCCGATATGACCCGCACATTGGAAGAAGATATGAACAAGATCGCAGAGGGCGAAGTAAGCGAGGATGCAGTAGTCCAGGAATCCAAGGAAATGTTGAGTTCAGTGTTCGATGTTTTAAGGGAAAAGGGCGAGGACATCAGCGATGCGCTCAAGAGAGGATTGCGGGAAGATAAAATCGTTGGTGCCTGCCCCGATTGCGGCGCAGACTTAGCAATCCGCAGGTCCAGGAGGGGTCTGCGGTTCATAGGATGTGGGGGATACCCGGACTGTGATTTCTCCCTCCCGCTTCCCAAGAGTGGGCGCATCATCGTCACGCAGAATGTCTGCAAGGAGCATGGACTGCGCAAACTCAAGATCGTGACCAAGGGGAGAAGAGCATGGGATTTCGGATGTCCGTATTGTAATTATATCGAGTGGCAGAAGAAGAAATGACTTTACTTCTTAATCGCCCCGACAAACTCTCTAATTTTGGACGTTACATCACCGTTTTCGATGGCAGTTCCCGTTACGATGGCGTCTGCGCCAGCCTTGACGCATTCTTTTGCGGTTGCGCCGTCCATAATTCCGCCGCCCACGATGAGTTTTGTGTCATCTATGGCGCCCTTCACGGCTTTTATCATGGCTAGCGGTACGGATTCATCGGCGCCGGAGCCCGCCTCAAGATAAACCCAGCGCATTCCTAAATACTTGGCTGCAAGCGCATATGCGACTGCCAGCTCTGGTTTTTCCCTGGGAATCGGTTTTGCATCGCCAACCCAGCCAGCCGTGCCTCCTGGAGAGATGATGATGTATGCCATGGGTATCGGCTCGATATCATATCTTTTAACGATGGGGGCTCCAAGGGCTTGATTTGTCGTAATAAACATCACATCCTTGGAGTTCAAAAGGCTCATGAAGAAGACGGCATCTGCGTGTTTGTTTAATCCAGCCACATTGCTGGGAAAAAGGATGGCCGGAAGCTTTGTACATTTTTTTATCGCGAGCACCGTCTCGTCAAGCTGCGTACCTGTACTTCCAAGGGATCCACCGACCATGATGGCGTCAGTGCCGCCAGCAGCCGCGCCAGCAGCGATCTTGGCCGCTTCTTCAGGCGTCTGTGAATCAGGATCTATTAGCGTAAGATGGGCGGCGCCATCCTTTTGAATGATTTCATCAAGCAAGGTCTCGACTTTCATGCCATCCCTCCTTTTCCTGCCTTGCTTATCCTGGATTTTACCCTCAGCCCTTTATAACCGCATTTTCTGCACTTGTGTGCCTTAACTGGATTGTGCGCATTGCACTTCATGCATATTTTCATGTGGAGAAGCTTTGCCTCTGCCTCTGGAAATCGTGCCATGATGTTACCTCAATTCAGTATGACATTTAATTTGACGTTTAATTGTCAGTATAGATAGTTCCTATAGCATTTAATACTAACATTTAACCACAATGATATCCGCGCCTTTTATCGTAATAGGATTTAAGGGTTTTGGGAGTTTGTAGCACCGATATAATCACATATACCCCTCCTGAATTTCAATCACTTCTGCGCTATTCCTCGCCTTTGAATATTCTTCTAGGGGCGCCCTGTTGAACTCCAGGAATCCCAGACCCCAGCTGAACTTGCTTAGAATGCGCTCTGCCTGCTCTTTTCGCCCCAGGATGTAAAGCGCAGCGGCAAACGCCTCGACACTGCTCAGTCTGAATGGCTTACCGTAGTTAACGGGATTTGCAGCCAATAGAAATGGTAGCGCCCTGCGTATCATTCGCTTTTCCCTGAGCAGTGGAAAAACCCCCTCGACCTCTTCCCATGAGCAGTCAAGCACGATGATGCCCTTTTGCGCCCTTTCCTCGTCCGCAGGAGAGAATGCCCTCTCTGCCGTGGGATCGAGCAGTATCGCGCCCGAAGGTAGCTTTTTTATGTTGTCATATAACTCAACCAGACCGAATCGCGCCAATTTTTTAGCGGTGCACTTCTTTGGGTCGCATTGATGCGTGTGATATGCATACAGGTTAATGTCTTTCTTCATCGTCAACATTTATTATCATCGAAGCGTATTTAATAACCTACCGAGTGGATAGCAAGATTGCGCCGATAGTCTAGTGGTTATGACATGGGCCTTCCAACAACCCTTTTCCTCGCTAACGCTCGCAAAAGCGTTGACGGAAAAATGTGGAGACAGCCCATGACCCGGGTTCAAATCCCGGTCGGCGCATTACGCAATGAGAATTAAGGTCTATAGAGGTGGATTCAAGCTTTATAGCTGAAAAGAAGGCAGGAAATCAAGAAAATGGTGATATTATGAAAGCAATTGATACAGGCATGGGTGCTGCTTTTGC
>JAUWXC010000085.1 GCA_030616565.1 Methanocellales archaeon
CTTGAGCTTATCAGCGGCCTTCTCCATCTCTACGAGGACCAATCCCAATCCTGCCTCGGGAGGCGTCATGACCACCAGGAGTGCTTTCGGACCCGCACCCGTGGTGATGATCTTCCCCTTCTTCGATTCAATGATGACCCTATCCGGAACGCCCTTCTTCAGCTCTGCGATGGCAGTCTCTGCGGCGCCAAGCATGGTAGCAGACATCGCGGCAAACGTATCGGCATGAACGCTTTTAGGAATATCAGATGCCATCAGCAGCCCGTCTCGTGATACGATTGCAGAAGCCTCTATGTCGCCGGTGCGTCCCAGCTCACTCAGCACCCTTTCCAGCAGCTCTACAGTTATCATTTTGATTTCGCCACTCTCACAACAAACTCGCAGTACGGGTCGCCCTTAGTCGTGCACTTCGTTTCAACGCCCTCAACGTTTTCGCTCTTGAACTTTAGTACACCTGCTGCACCTGCAAAAAATCCGCGTGTGAAATGACACATCGGCGTGTCAGATTTACCGATTGTGTCAAGATAAGATTCTGCTTCCCAGCCGTTATATACTCTAATTAGGGCCTCGCTTTCTTTTTCCTCTACTATCCATATGAGCCCCCACCCAAAGTAGAATCCCAAGCCGCCGCACCATGTCTGAGCTACGTCGAAACCACCTGTGCACATCTTTTCCAGAATTTTTGACATTTTATTTCCTGCATCAAGACCCCCTCTTATACCAACTCTGTAGATCAACGTGTCAACCGGGGGGCCAACTATTTTTCTTATCTCCTTATATAAATCCCCGAGAGCATATTCTGAGCCAAAGAAAAGCAATCTCCGTCCGCCCAAAACAATCCTGCCATCAGACCCTGGTTCGAGCTCTTTCTTGAACTCTTTTACCTTTTCTCGGTATGGTCTTAGTTTTTCGTACACTTCCGCTGCAGATTCTGGCATTTAAATCTCTTCTTTCACACGCCTCTCAGAACTAATCACTTCTATGGAAGTTGTTGTATATCGATAGACAACATTTTATTTTTCAACCATGTTATTTATATTTATCCTACTAAAACATTCTTAATTCTTTCCAGCCCTTCTGATATTCTTGCCTGGGAAGTTGCATAGGATATCCGCACGTAATTAGCGCCAGACGGACCAAATGCATCGCCGGGAGTGACCGCAACATACGCTTTGTTTAGCAAGCGTTCTGCAACGTCTATTCCGCCCCCATATCGGCCAACGTTCACGAACACGTAAAAGGCACCTTTTGGTCTAGGGCATTCTAACCCCATTGACTTAAGACCATCTACCAAGAGGTCTCTGCGCGCTCTAAACTCACTCACCATCTCGGCAACGCATTCCTGCGTCCCTGTCAGCGCTGCTACTGCGCCATACTGCGCAAAGGACGTAGCACAGCTCGTGGAGTGTTGCTGTATCTTGAGCATGGCATCTAGAATCTCTGGCGGTGCTGTTGCATAGCCCAGTCGCCAGCCAGTCATCGCATATGCCTTTGAAAAACCATTGACCGTGATCGTTCTATCGTGCATACCAATGAAGGAAGCGATGCTGAGATGCGCTCCTTCATAAATGATCTTTTCATATACCTCATCGGAGAGCACGAATAGATTATGGTCTTTCGCGATATCCGCAATCATCTTGAGCGTATTCTCATCAAAAACCGCCCCGGTTGGATTGCCTGGCGTGTTCACGATAATTAGTTTGGTCCTCTTGGTGACAGACTCCAGGAAGTCATCCGGTATAAATCCTCTTTCTTCATCCGTCTTGACCCATATGGGCTTTGCGCCCGCCAGTTTTACGCAGGACTCATACGAAACCCAGGCAGGGTCGAATAAGATTGCCTCGTCTCCATCCTCTAGTATAGACAGCGTAGCCTCAAAGATTGCCTGCTTCGCCCCGGGTGTTACGATGATTTCGTCCGGAGATGCGCTGATGCCGTTCTCTTTGAACTTATTGGCGATTGCATCTCTCAGCTCGGGTATGCCCGCGCTCGGCGTGTAGTGCGTTCTTCCTTCATCCAGCGCCTTCTTTGCGGCATCTATGATATGTAGGGGCGTGGCAAAATCGGGCTCGCCAACGCTAAAACTGATGATGTCCTTTCCAGCACGTTTTAACTTACTGGCTAAATCCGATATTCTAAGCGTCGCTGACTTCTCTATCCTGTTGACTCGTTTTGAGAGCATATTCACTCACGCATTCGCTGCACCATCTTCACCGCTGACTCTACCGCCCGCTTCGCATAATCAATGCGCTCGTGCGCCTCCAGCCTGCTCATTCCCGGACCGGATATACCCAATGCAACGGGTTTCTCAAAATCCAGCGATAAATCTGTGAGCTTTCTGGACGTTTGCTGCATGATGATCTCGTCGTGTTCTGTTGTGCCTTCAATAACGCAGCCAAGAGCAACGATAGCATCGATGTTCTTGTCCTTGGCCAATTTCTTCACAGCCAGAGGCATGTCATAAACACCTGGTACGAGAATGGTTTGCACCACAGATGCGCCGAGAAACGCAGCGTGCTCCTTACCCAGTAACTCCATCTGATGCGTCAAATCTCTGTTGAATTCCGATACCACAAATCCCAATCTAATTTTGTCCATTTCAATCCTCCTGCTATAATCTCAAAGGTCCTGCGTCCTCGTTTCCCTGCCTCTTGCCCGTCCCTGCATCCTTCTCGAGCGATTTGGGTTTGAACAGCAACTTGATGACGTTCTGCGCATGGTCCCTGGTCCTGCGGTCTGCCAGCGTTGCCAAGCCCTTGTCATCCTCTGCCTCATCTTCATGGACGAACACCTCTATAATATGCGTGTTCGTCATCAGCTGCACCTGAATTAAGCCAAGAGACGCTTCATGTGCACAGGTCTTGTCTATCGGTGCAGCACCAGGCATTCCAAGTGCCATCACGATATCACACCTGCGTTCCTCGATCAGTTTCTTGGCTGCCACCGGCAGATCCTTGATGCCTGGAACGGTGTATCTTTCGATGCGAACGGATGCGCCCTTCCTCAGCTCATCTATCGCACTAGCACCCATGTCAAAGCGCGCGAACGTCGTATCTGCGATGCCGACCTTCATGTTACAGTGGATGCCATGCATCTCATTTAAGAGTTTCTTTCCAAAAATGAGATGGTCATCCCAGCGCTTCCTTTGCAGTGGCTACGCCACCTTCTGCTTTAACCCCGAATTCGGACAGCGTGGATTCTAATGCTTCTAAAGTGGTCAAAATCTCTTTTGCGGACACATTGCCCATATGACCTATCCTGAATATCTTGTCCTTGAGATGCGCCTGTCCACCCGCTATGAGCACGCCCCTTTTCTTCATTCCACCACGCAGCTGCTTGTCATCGACGCCATCAGGCATCACTATCGCTGAAACCGTGTTCGAGTACGCGCTGACCTCATTCAAACGCGGGAATAACTGCAGGTTCATCGCGTCCATCGCCTTCCTGACAGCTTCCGCGCACCTTCTGTGCCGTTCAATCCTTTCACGTATGCCTTCTTCTTTTACCATGCGCAGCGCTTCATGCAACCCGAGGAACAGGGGCACCGCTGGCGTATATGGCGTCTGCGCTGGCTTCTTTGCAGCATATTTTCGGTACACTTTGAGGTCAAGATAGTATGGAGATTTTGCCTTCATGCGCCCCCAGGCTTTTTCGCTGACAGCAACCGCAGCCAGCCCCGGCGGAGCGGCGAGGCATTTCTGCGAGCCAACGATGGCAATATCTACATCCCAGTTGTCCACGAGCACATCAACGCCGCCTATCGAGGAAATGCCATCCATGATGAACAACGCATCGTGCTTCTTGGCCAGCGCTCCAACCTCTTTAGCCGGATTTAACATGCCGACCGAAGTCTCATTGTGAACCATGGTTACGGCTGATGCGCCCTTTTCTAGCGCATCCTCTACATCGTTCAATTCTATGGGGCTCCCCCATTCATACTCCACAGGTATGGGATTTCCGTACAGTGCAACGATTTCCTTGAAGCGCTCGCCGAATTTGCCGTTTACGATGGTGACGACATTATCACCTTTAACGACATTACTGACGGCCGCTTCCATCCCGGCAGTCCCAGAGCCACTTAATACAAAAACATCATTTCTCGTCTGAAAAACTTCCTTCAAAATAGAGATACACTCCTCGTATATCTCCGCAAATTCTGGGCTACGATGGTTTATCATGGGTCGCGCCATCGCCCTTAGCACCCTTGTATGCAAGGGCACGGGCCCAGGGATCATCAGCAGTTCTTCTGGATTCATCGTTATGGAATGCGCTCGTGAAGATATAAAAAAGTAACTTATTAAGGTAGACATAAGAATATGAGATAAGAGCAGATGAAAACGAAATTTGAGTTCAGAAAGGATGCGTACTCCGCAAAGAAGGAGGCGTTTAAGAAGACCATAAAGAAGCATGGTCTTACATGGAAGAAAGGCAGTAGACCTTATA
>JAUWXC010000038.1 GCA_030616565.1 Methanocellales archaeon
ATGGAATGGCCCGTATTCGAAGAACCAACGGCAGGGATGATTTGATCTTTCATAACAATAACGCATTCCCCGGCACGTCATCGTCTCCCAGACTATCTTTACCTCGTCAGGGGTTCTGGAAAGTCTATCTTCGGACAATATTTGAGAGCCCCCATCCTGCCACCCCTTGATCTCTTCAAGCGTTGCAGTGTTCGGGATAGTGCCCTTCTGCTGCAATTCCGTAATTCCTGCAAAAATCTGCTCAGGGTCTGCACCTACCAGTTTCACGAGATCGGTTATTCCTATTTTCACCAGAGCCTCTGAAAACTGGGGGTCGATGCCCTCAACTCGCTGAAGTACTGCCATGGACTGCCATGCTTTGAGCAATCTTATAGAAATGCCAGTTTGCTCATGAACATTGTCCACGTTCATGTACCGCAGGTCATCTAGGGTTCTGATCCCTGCTTCTGCGAGCCTTCCCTCATATCCTGGTCCAATTCCTTCAATCTTGTCTCTGAGCTCTCCCATGATACGCGACCTCTCGCATTAACCCTGCCTCTTCCAGCAGTCTGAGTACTTCTCCCTCAACATTCCATTAAGTCAACCAGGTTTGCCTATTCTAGAATCGATCGGGTATTCCAGTTGGTTTCTCTTCGCGTTCGATTTAGATTTACCTACGTTCGACCGTAATTCGCTCTACAACCTCTGCTTTCTTTGCTCCTGCTAGGATTTTGTTGACCGCTTTCTCCACAGCATCTACACTGCTCTGCGGTGAATAGTCCAGTTTCGCTCCATCTATACGCACTTCTATTGTTGATGTCTCTTTTATTCTTGTTTCACACGCCACTTTACACACCTCCCTTAATTTGTTCCATAGAGCCGATATAACTCGTTTAATAATTCCGATAACCATAGCCACCATGCTCCAAAACTAAAAGATTTGATGCTCCTCTCCTCATAACCACTCCCGTTACTCAAACCTTATTATTACTTCCAAACTACTTAATATACATTGCCAGTCGATTAACCGAGGAAAAGGACTCACATGAAGGGGGTCATAGCAGGGGTAGTCGCCATCGTGGCAGGCGTACCACTATCTTAAATGGAAGAAGGAATAAAAAAAATAACGATTTCGAAGAGTCTAATATGAAGAAATGGAAAATCGGTGCGATAGTCGGGGCAGTTTGGGGATTTGTGAGTGCAAGGGTATTTCAAAATTTCATAATAACTACGCCAATATCACATATTTTATCGGGTGAATATAAAGTTACATTTACTGTATTGGGCAAAGTAATTTGCTTTCCAACTTGGATGATCGTCAAGTTCTATTTCCATGATACAATAAATTTTAGGTTATACACACTGGACTCTTCGATATTTCTATCAATTTTTATCGGCTCGATCATCATAGGGGTATTAATCGGGGCAGGAGTTGGATATTTAATTGATAAATACGGGAGGGTATAGGAATGGCGGTGTTAAAATGAATGGTGGGAAAGTTGGGGTTGTTCTCGATCCAGAGTATCAGATATCGCTCTTCAGCGACTTTCTTGACGAATTCGAGACTTGAGAGCCTCAAGGAACTTCTGTTTAAGTTCCTCTCCACCGACTTCTAGGAGAATATCGATGACAGAAGACTCGAACTTCTCAACGCGCTGATTTATGGTCGCGATCTGGGGCGCCGTGATCTCATCGTGGCGCTTTGCGATGAACTCGATCTGGCGCAGAAGCAGTGCAAGAAGTGGAGCTCTGCGCCAGGGATCGCTTCCGTTCTTCTCCATCTCCTCGATTGCAGCCTTGGTTTCCTGATTGATATAAAGCAACTGCGCGTTCACATCGAGATGCTGGCGCATCACTTCTTCTTGGAACTTCGCATCTTCCTCTGCAAGCTTCTTGAGGATTTTGTAATGGGTTCTGAAATAATTATAGACGTTCTCGCGCGAGATCTTCTTGCCTGACTCGATGGTAAGAATCTTGGCGGTCTCATAATCAGATTTGCGCGAGTTCTTCAGCTCTATGGCACGCTGTTCAAGGCCGAGTTTGACGAGCTTAGAAATGGCCATATGGTAAGAATTGGTAAGAACTTCTATAAAAAAAATACGGCGGTGAACTCAGCTTGGAACTCCCTGCTATCATCCCCCGTGTTCACCCAGTACTAGATGGTCTGCGCAGAAATCTTCCCTTTGACAAAAGACGAAATCTATTTTGTACCGCTCAAGCCACCAGCTTATCCCTCACCTTTGCATAGAAACCCCTGTCGGTTTTGACGAAGAGCGCTGGCGCCTTTGCCTTTGTGAATTTAATGACGTCTTTCTTCGTGATCTTTTGAGTGTACTGCCCGTCAACGACGACGAGCGCCTCCTTGCCGGTTCTCAGCAGCTCCACGGTTATCTCGCTGTTCGCCGGCACGACCCATGGTCTGGCTGAAAGTTTGAACGGCGCCAGGGGAACGACCACGAATGCATCTATCTTGGCGTCAACGATGGGACCTCCGGCGCTCATGGCATACGCGGTCGAGCCGGTGGGCGTTGCCAGCACCAGACCATCCGCTCTCATCGTTTCGAGTTCCTTTCCATCGACCAGAACCCTGAAATAAAGAATCTTCGCGGGCCTGGACGTGACGATCACCGCTTCATTGGTTGCAGGCGGAAGGGCTTCTTCATTTACGCGTACGGCAAGTCGCGCCCTTTGCCCTACCTCGAATTCATCAAGTGCTTTTTTGATGACCTCTTTGGCATTTTCTGGATTGACGTCTGCCAGGAACCCAATTTCACCCATGTCGATGCCGAGAATTGGTGTTGGCTTGGTTAATAATTGGAGAGTCCTCAGTATGGTGCCGTCTCCTCCCACGGTGATGATCATGTCCACGTTAATCTCGGCTATGGGGGTGGAGTCGGGTCTGTTGAGTTTTGCTCCCGTCCTCGGGTCCAGGACAATTTTCACGGCATCCTGAATCTCGCCTATAATCTCCTTTACCATCTTTACGTCGTCCGCCTCGCACCTCGAGACAATTCCGACCGTCTTTGGCTTCATTTGTTCCACTCTCTCAGCCTGGCAAGCAACTCATCATGGATGCGCCCGTTAGATGCCATGATATTGACCCTTTCTTTGATCGCGAGCGGAGTGCTCAATGCTGCGCCGAAATCGTCTGTCACCACTCCCCCCGCCTCCTCGACGATGAGCTTCCCGGCCGCCACATCGGTTACCCTCAACCTGTTTCGTGCATCTATGAATGCATCCGTTTTTTTAGACGCCACATAGCACAACTCCAGTGCTGCGCTGCCCAGAAGCCTGACCTTCTTGCCGTTACGATTCAAAAAGTTTCGTTCTGTAAACGCACACCCATATATGGAAGCGCAGTATGGGTCCGTATCCTTTCTGGTGGACACGCGAATCTCCTTTCCGTTTAAATATGCGCCCCTGTCCCTTTCTGCCACATATACGTCGCCTGTTACCAGGTTTTTCACATAGCCATAATATATCTGGGAAAGGTCCGTGTTACCAATTGCGATTGAAACCGAGTAGAACGGTATGCCTCTGAGGGCGTTATACGTGCCATCCAGGGGGTCGAGCACGACGGTGAATTCAGGATTATCTCCAAACACGACGTTACCCATCTCCTCGCTTACCAATCTAACAGGTCGTCCGTCATCCTTTAAAACGTGAAGGGCAGCCCTCTCGGCTACATCATCTATAACGGCGGTCGGCGTACCATCCGCTCCCATATAAAGAATCCTTTCGCCACTATCAGCGCCGATGTATCCACGAATGGCGCTGCCGATCGCGTTCGCGATATCCTCGCAGAGTTTCTTCATCGTATCACCTTATGTTATCGAAATACATTTAAATTGTGGTGATACGTATTCAAGGTATCATACAATAATACATTGGAGGATTTTTGATGAAAGAACAGACCGAAGTTAAGGCTCTCAAAAAAGGGCGTTATGTCGTTATAGACGGTGAGGCGTGTAACATCATCGGCATTGCCACGTCCAAAACAGGCAAACACGGCTCCGCCAAGGCAAGGATAGATGCCGTCGGCGTATTTGACGGGCAGAAAAGGTCGATCGTGCAGCCCGTTAGCGCAAAGATATACGTCCCCATCCTTGAACGGAAAACCGCGCAGGTGCTATCCTTTTCTGGAAAAAACGTCGTGCAACTGATGTCCATGGACGATTATTCTACGTTTGAACTCGCCATTCCAGGTGAGCTGAGGGCTAAACTAAAAGAGGGACAGACTGTCACCTATATCGAGAGCATGGGGAAGAGGAAAATAGATATGCGGTGATGTTATTTGTTCATCAAACCCACTTTTGCAGATGCCGAAGCCGGCTACGAGGACGCGGAGTTTGTGATATTTGGGGCACCGTTTGACGGAACGTCGTGCTTCAGGTCCGGCTCAAGAAGGGCTCCTTCAGCGATAAGAAATGCATCTTACAATTTTGAGTCATATAATCCCAAGCACGACATTGACCTGTGTGATGTGCCATTTTGCGATCTGGGAGATGCCGAGGTAAGTGTTTCAGTGGATGAAACGCTCGTTGCCGTTCAATCTGAAGTGAAACGCATCATCGATGATGGCAAGACCCCCCTCATGATTGGTGGTGAACACTCTCTCACGTATGCGTGTGTAAAAGCGTTTGGCGATGTGGGCGTAATCATCTTGGATGCGCACCTCGATCTCAGGGATGAATATGCTGGCAGCAGGCAGGGTCATGCTTGTGTTTCGCGGCGAATCATCGAAACTGTTGGCGTTGAGAATTACGTCTCACTTGGGGTCAGGAGCGGTGCCAGGGAAGAATACGATTTTGCGAGACAGAACGGGGTTCGATTCTATAGTGCGGAGCAGGTCCAATCAAAGGGCATCGTTAATGTTGTGCAGGACATCATCAAATATCTAAGCACAGGCAAAATTTATTTGTCAATAGACATGGATGTGATTGACCCTGGATATGCGCCCGCCGTGGGAACACCCGAGCCATTTGGGCTGATTCCGGCTGATATTGAGTGTATCATTCAGACGCTCGCGCCGCACATCGTTGGATTTGACCTGGTCGAGATCTCACCGGATTACGATCATGGGCAAACGTCTTTACTGGGGGCAAAATTGATTAGGGAGTTTATTGCAGCAAAGAAGGGTGCTGGGAAATGAGCGAACTACGGCAGCCGATCAAGCAGATGAATGTTAAAGCCAGGATGACCGTTGGCGAATTGATTGAGGAGATGGGCGGTGCCGCTTTTGGCGCGGGAAGATTGGCAGAGGCGGTGGACATTTACGAGGTGATGTTGCGCGATGATACCACGAAGTTTTTCGGGCTTGCCGGAGCCATGGTGCCTGCAGGAATGCGCCAGATTGTCAAAGATTTAATCGAGGATGGCTACATCGATGTGCTTGTCACCACCGGTGCGAATCTCGTGCACGATTTGATAGAGGCGTTGGGCGTTCGTCATTACAGGGGTACGAACGTTGCAGATGACATAGAATTGCGCCGTCAGCAAATCAGCAGGATATTTGACGTGTTCCTGCCAGAGGGCCATTTCACTGCCTTTGAAAAGAAGCTCCTGGACATTTTTGCCGAGGTAGACAAAAAAGACATGAGTATCAGGGAATTGCTGACGGAGATCGGGCGCAGGGTAGACGCAGACTCGATTATGGGCGCTGCAGCGAGAAAGGATGTCCCCATTTTTTGTCCCGCCATCGCGGATTCTGCCATTGGACTGCAGGCATGGCTGCACACCCAGACCAAAAAATTGAATGTTGACACCTTTAAGGACATGCACGAGTTCATGGACATTTGTTATAAAGCCAAGAAGACTGGGGCATTATTCATTGGCGGCGGCGTTCCCAAAAATTTCATACTCCAGTCTATGATCGTCACGCCGAAGGGCGGGTTTGACTATGCAATACAGCTCACCACGGATAGACCTGAAACTGGCGGTCTTTCTGGAGCAACGTTAGATGAGGCAAGGTCATGGGGCAAGGTTGGTGCGGGTGCCAGGGCAGTCACCGTCTATGCTGATGCGACGATAACGCTGCCAATTCTAGTTGCTGCCGTACGTGAACGTCTGGGGAGAAAATGAAGATTAAAGGAATAGCAAGGGATACGCTACATTTTATATTAGAAGCCAGTAAGTCATCATATCCAAAAGAATTTGCAGGTCTGTTGAGGGCTAACGAGGACGTCATTACCGATGTACTCCTGCTGCCGGGTACGGAGTCATCTGAGGTCAGCGCAGTCATGCGATTGTACATGATGCCCATGACCGTGGGCAGTGTCGGCTCCGTCCACAGCCATCCTTCCTCAGACATAACCCCGTCAAAAGAGGATTTGACGATGTTTGGACGCACTGGGGATTATCACGTGATTGTAGGACATCCCTACACGGAGCAGAGCTGGGCATGCTACGACGCTGCTGGGGAGAGGAGACACCTGCCGGTGTTAGATGTGCAGATGGGGGACGATTTAGATGCATGGGGTGATTAGATGACAAAGGTGCTTGCCACAGGAACCTTTGAGATACTGCATCCAGGGCATCTCACGTACTTGAAAAAGGCAAAGGAGCTGGGTGACGAGCTCATCGTCATCGTCGCCAAGGACTCGATGATCAAACACAAGCGAAAGCCGATTATCCCTGAAAAACAGCGATTGAAGATGGTGCAGGCGCTTAAAATTGTGGATACAGCCATCTTGGGCAGTAAAAAAGACATTTTTGAACCCGTGCAGGAGATTGAGCC
>JAUWXC010000079.1 GCA_030616565.1 Methanocellales archaeon
AGCCCTTCATTAGAGCTCGAGTTTGAGCGAACCACCCGGAAGTCTTTAAGAGGTCTACCGTATCATCAACCGATGAAAAGAATTTATCCACATCCACGAATCGATTGATGGGAATGATATTACCGTCACTCACAAACGCGTATGTCGCAACGCCACAATGGGGGTGCGCGCTGAACTCGATCTGTGGCTCTTTCTTATACGCCTCAACCAGTTTAGATAGCGATACAACACATGGAACTGGGTAGAGATCGGTTTTCTTGATCGCTCCGTTCGTTTGCTTTTCCATTCTATCCGCAAGATCGGGGATGGTAAACCTCTGCCGTTTGACGTCGTCAGCAGATGCCGCACCTGTGAACGAGACGGGCTGAAAATTAACACCACGTATCACGTCGATGTTCTCTGCCGCAAAATAGATGGTATCTCCTATCTCATGATCGTTAACGCCGTTGATGATGGTTGGGACGAGAACGACACCTTGCTTTGCCTTTCTACAATTTTCAATCGCCTTCTTTCTGACTTCCAGCAGAGGCTCCGTCTTTTTAGATGTCCCATCGAAGTGCAGATAAACCGTATTCAGTTCGGCGTCTCTCAACGTCTGGGCCAGCTCTGGCTCTCTTCCAAGCCTGATGCCGTTGGTCGCCATCTGTACCTGCAAGAAGCCCATTTCCTTGGCCATCTTGATCATATCAGGAAGGTCATCTCTGAGGGTGGGCTCCCCGCCAGAGAACTGAACCGCTATGGCAGGCACCGGTTGTTCGTTTCTTAAAGCAGAAAGCATCTCCCTTATCTGCTCCAACGATGGCTCATACACATATCCTCGCGCGTTAGCATTGGCGAAGCAAAAATCACAGGATAGATTGCACCTGTTGGTCACGTCGATGTTTGCCAAACACGTCGAGCTCACGTGAAGGTTGCAAAGACCACAATCATCCGGGCAGGAAGAGGCAGTGGTAACCTGGGGATTCTGAACACCCTTGCCGTCGTATGCGTACTTCTCAGCCCCAAGATACATATCAACGTCTGACCAGTAAATGCCCTCAAAATATCCATGAACAGGGCACTCTTTGGACATCCAGACGGCTCCATCTCTCTCAAAGATGTCCGCTTCTATGACTTTTCGACACCTGGGACAGAGAGAGGTTGTTTTTTTAGGCAGTCCGCGCGGGAGTTTGCTTTGATAGGAGCTCATGTCATTCCTCCTGTTACACACACCTTATTAGGAGATTAACATTTCCGAATAATTTAAACGCTCATAATGTCCATCAGTGCGTAGGCAAAAAACATTTTCGGTGTTGATATTGCTCGAAATAATAACAACCGCGATCTGGCTGATGCTACCAGCGTACGTTCCTAACACATGCGCCGCTCTGGTCGGTGGGGGTACTGCAATCGATTTTGGAAAAACGTTTAGAGATGGCAGACGCATTTTTGGAGATGGAAAGACCTATAGAGGATTTGTATTGGGGGTACTTAGTGGAGTTGTCATCGGTATTGTGCAAAACTTTGTTGCTCCAGACATTGGATACCCGGCTTTCGCCGCCTCCGCGTTGATTTGCCTGTCTTTAGGTGCAATGACGGGAGATCTCGTAAAGAGCTTTTTAAAGAGGAGAGTTGGATTCAAGCAGGGCGCCCCTTTGCCACTGATAGACCAATTGGATTTAGTTCTCGGCGCATGGGTGTTCACCTATGCCTTCTCCCACGAGTGGTTCGTTACCAATTTCACCTTGTGGGTGATGATAGGAGTATTGGTTATCACCCCGGTTTTACACAAAATTGTTAACATCATTGGCTATAAATTGGGAAAGAAGGATGTACCATGGTAAGTGACGTTTCAGATCATTGTGAAATATGCCATAAAAAGGCGCAGACCAGAGTATGTATGCTGTGTGGCAAGAGCGTGTGTGCATCCCATTTCTATCCCCTGTTGAGCGCATGCACGGATTGTGTGAGCGATGAGACGGAGAAAAGGTGATGAAGATGAAACGTGAACTGATGAGCACGCTAAAAAAGGCCGTCAAGTTTGGCGATTTTACGCTGTCATCCGGCAAGAAGAGCAACTATTACATCGACAAGTACGTCTTCGAGACGGACCCGGAGTGCCTGAGAATTCTCGGCGAGGAGATAGCAAAGATGATTCCACCCGGCACACAACGACTTGCAGGCATCGAGCTGGGATCCGTTCCCCTGGCAGCGGTGACCAGTGTTCAGAGCGGTCTGCCCTACATTATAGTGAGAAAGGAGAAAAAGGAATATGGGACGCGCAAGAAAATAGAGGGAGAACTCGCTGCTGGAGATAGGGTCACCATAATCGAGGATGTTGCGACCACCGGAGCAGGGGCTGCAAATGCTGTCAAGACATTGCGCGAACTCGGAGCGATCGTGGATACGGTCATCGTGGTCGTGGATAGGGAAGAAGGAGCCGAGGAGAGTTTGAGAAAGATGGATGTTTCATTCGTGCCCATGGTAAAAGCAAAGGAGCTGTTGTGATGGAAAAGGTCGGCGTTTTGCTCGTTAGCTATGGCTCGAGGGCGGCTGCTATCGCTGATGCCTTATGTAGAAGTGAGAATTACGATGTGCGCATTTTCGATGCAGACAAACAGAAAAATCCATTCATACTCGAGAAGGCTGCGGCGCAGGAAATCGGACTGGACACGGAGAAAATACTCAACTTCGCCAAGAAGCATCGAGATGAAATCGACTTCGGAATCGTCGGTCCAGAGGGCCCCATAATAGACGGCATCAGAGACGTCGTCGAGAAGGAGACGAAAATCCGGATGATTTGTCCTGCGAAGGAGTATGCTATTGAAAGAAGCAAGGTGTTACAGCGCCACCTACTGGAAAAATGCTGCCCTGATGCCAACCCCAGGTTCAAGGTATTTGACCCAAAAGACCGCCCCGGCAAAGATGAACTAAGGAAGGATGTCTGGGCATGGCTGGATGAGCTGGAGAACAACGCCGTCGTAAAGCCGGATGCTCCGGCAACGGGCAAGGGCGTAGGCGTCTGGGGAGATCACTTCTCCACCAGGGAGCAATTATTTGCCCACTTCCTTACCTGCTACGAGCATGGAGCCGTGATAATAGAGGAGAAGGTCGAAGGGGAGGAATTCAGCCTGCAATTTTTTTCGGACGGAAAACACCTCATCGCGACGGATGCCGTACGGGATTATAAAAGGGCATTTGACGGCGATTTGGGGGCGAATACAGGCGGCATGGGCTCCTATAAAGATGCTGGCAATAGACTGCCCTTCATGGACCAGAAGGACTGGGATGATGCACTCGAAATCGGCAAAAAGATATTCGATGAACTGAAAGGTGACGGAGATAGTCCTTCCCTGAGGGGCATACCTTTATACATGGCATATACCTGCGCAAGAGACGGCGTCAAGGTCTTTGAAATCAACTCCCGCCCGGGAGACCCGGAGATGATAAATTTGCTCCCGGTTTTGAAAGACGATTTCGTCGATGTCTGTTTCCGTATGCTTGACGGCACTCTAACAGGTCTGAACTTTGCTAGGAAGGCGAGCGTCGTCACCTATGCGGTGCCGATGACCTATGGCGGATACAGGAAGAAATTTTCTGGTGATAACAAAGTCGATCTCAGCAAAGCATATGAACTTGGTAAAAAATACCATGACAGCATCAGAATCTATCCTGGGTCCATGGAACTCAGAGGGAAAGAAACACGCGCCCTGGGCTCAAGAGCCGTATGCGCGGTGGGCATTGGAGATGATATAGAAGATGCACGAAACATCTCACTGGACGGCATCGCCAGCATCGACGGAGCATTATGGAACAGGTGGGATATCGGCTCAGAAGGGCATATAAAGAAAAGTATAGAGCATATGAAATCGTTGAGGAGATAAGATGAACTTCATTTCGATGTGCGATTTAACGCACGAGGATGTTGTCGAAATACTCGAAAAGGCAGAGGATTTAAAGGAAAGACGAAAGAGGGGCAAGACGCTGGACATGTTGCAGAACAAAAGTCTGGCGATGTTGTTCGAGAAACCGTCCACCCGAACGCGTGTCTCATTCGAGGTTGCGATGACTTCCCTGGGCGGTCATGCGCTATATCTCAACTGGCAGGACCTGCAGCTTGGAAGGGGGGAGCCGATAAAGGATACCGCACGCGTCCTGTCCGGATATGTGGATGCTGTGGTGATCAGAGGAGGTCATGATGTGGTAACCGAGTTTGCAAAGCATGCGAGCGTCCCCGTCATCAATGCACTGACTGAAGTCGAGCATCCATGCCAGTCCCTCGCGGACTTGCTGACGATTTACGAGTTAAAAAAGGAATTCGCAGGATTGAAATTCGGATGGATCGGCGACGGCAACAACGTCTGCAACTCTTCTATCTTAGCATGTGCGCTTGTTGGGATGAACGTCGTGGCAGCCTGTCCAGGGGGGTATGAGCCGAACAAGGAAATCGTGAACAAAGCAAAGAAACTCGGAGGAAACGTGAAAATCACGCACGACCCGAAAGAGGCTGCTGAAGATGCGGACGTGCTCTACACGGATGTCTGGGTGTCGATGGGCGATGAAGCGCAGAAAAAGAAGAGGATGCGCGATTTCCAAGGATTCCAGATCAACGCAGACCTCGTAAAGATGGCAAAGG
>JAUWXC010000118.1 GCA_030616565.1 Methanocellales archaeon
ATCGACGAAATACAAAAATGCGTGCGCGCTACATAGGGCGCACGATGATGTTCTCACCTTCCAGCCATATCTTCACTTTCTTTTTTCCTTTGAGTATCGCATTTTCTATTTCCAGAGGGATTCCAACCACCCTGCGCCCACCAGATTGGGTCAGCTTGCGCTCGAAGATGACGGAGGGTTGCTTAAATCTCTGCCATATCTCGTCGATCTTCTCATCCGACTCTGGGTCAAAGTAGGCTTCGCCGCATTTTGGACAAAATTCGCCGGATAGGTTGACTACGATGAGCGTTCTACCTTCGATAGGCGCTGTGAACGTCAAATCCTCGGACGTCTCAACACTTGCACCGCATATCTCGCATGTGTACATCATATCTGCTCCAGTGTTATGATCAGCAGTTCATTTTGAACGGAGAACTTGAGTTTTACGTCCTCGGCGCTTGTACCCTCTTCCAGCATCCTGAGTTTGGCGCGCCTTGAGACTCTATAGTTCCGCGATTTCCATAGCTCCAGTGCTTGGGCCTTATCCATTCTAATCCATTCACTCTGGTCCCCCTTATAATATAAGAGTTTTGCAGAAGAACAAATTTAAATAGCCCCTATGATGGTTTATCTCTGTGAAAAAAGAAGATGCCGTCAATCTGCTGAGAAAAGCGGGCTGCTCGCCGAGGGTGATTGACCATTGCGTCGCAGTCGCCGAGTTTGCAGGAGAGTTGGCCAGGCGTCATGACGCCGATTATGACTTGGTCACGACCGCTGCGCTACTTCACGACATTGGAAGGGCAAAGACGCACGGCATTGACCATGCAGTGGTCGGTGCAGAGATTGCAAGGAATTTTGGTCTCGACGAAAAAATCGCCAAAATCATAGAGCGCCATGTAGGTGCCGGCATCCCGGCTGATGAAGCTCGGAAATTGGGGTTGCCCAAAAAAGACTATGTGCCCAAAACGCTCGAGGAGAAAATCGTCGCGCATGCCGATAATCTCGTAATGGGTACTAAAAAGGCGTCCATCGACGGGGTAATCAAAAATATGCAGAAGACGTTAGGAAAGAGTCATCCAGCGATTCAACGAATGAAAAAACTTCATGCAGAGCTATATCAGTAGACGGTAACGCTTTTCACAGACGATATCTTCGTCAGCGCATCCACGAGTCCTCCGGGAACTTTTGTATCCGTGATTATCGTGAGTTTTGGGTCATCCGTGAAATAGGGGTCATCCGTTATGGCCTGCCGGATGCTGACGTCATGCGCTGCAACAACAGTGGCGACATCACCTAGTATGCCCTTTTTCCTGGCATCGGTGGGAGTGATGACTATAACGCCAAGGCCGAGCACCGGTGCAACATCTCTCAGAAAAGCCACTGATCTGACATTCTGAAGCACTTTTTTGAGCACATCATCCCCCAACACCACTTCAGCCGTTGCATCGACAACCCTCCTGTCCACTCCAACCTCTTTTGCGATCTGTGTGTGCGGGATTTCGATGTTACCGGAAACCACCTTGCCCTCGGAATTCACCTGAAAACCCCGCTCGATGAGGAGGCGGATCACTTTTTCTTGTGCGGGAAACTTGCTGAATTTCTCTATGATTTTTGTCCACATATTAACACTTTTTATGCCTATACATCGTAGTCATACGCTGTAGCACTTATAAGAAAGTGTGCATGGAATATGAATATGTTTATGAGTGTGAGTGACGATGAGATTATAGGGTGAGAGGGTGCGGTTAGCAGAAGTCATAATTATTCTCATTACAATTGCCCTTTATGGAGTGGTTTTATCTAGGGATTCAAAGACTGGCGCAAGGGCGTTGAAGCAAAGCTTTGATACCACACTGGATGTTTTCGTCCTTTTGACAGCGGGCATTGCCGTTGTTGGTGTGATGATGGTTTTAATTCCGGGCAACATCGTGATTACTTATTTAGGCAAGCAGATGGGTGCATGGGGTATTCTACTCGGCGTGGCCATAGGCGCAGTGCGTCCTGGAGGTTCTTACATCAGGCTGCCAGTGGTATTAGCTCTCTTGAGTCTGGGTGCAGGAGTTGGAACTGTCGTGGCAATCCTTGCCACGCGGTCGCTGCTTTATACTCCCCAGAGCATGGCGTTCTTCGGACCCAAGATAGAGGCGGTACTGATACCATCATTCCTCGTCTGCGGTCTCTCAGCTGGGATAGTAGCGCACATTCTCGCTGGAATATTGCTTTAGGAGGAAAAATGGAAAAGCAAAGGGGAAAGGCGATTGCAGAAAAACTCGTCATAGCTATCGTGATGTGCCTTTATGGTGGCGTGTTCTACTTTACCCCAGATAAGGCACTTAGAGCGGTCAGCTATTCCGTAGATGTTTTCTTCGATGTCATTCTGCTCGTCATTGCCGCCATCTGCCTTAGTGGATTGGCAAAGGCAACGTTGTCAAAGGATACCATCGTCAGATTTTTGGGACAGGAAAAGGGTGCAAGGGCCTACCTAACCGGCGTACTGACAGCAGCGGTAATGCCAGGGGAATGGTACACGCGCATCCCATTATTTGAGGCGCTCTTGGACAGAGGCGCTGGCTTTGGCCCATTCACATCTCTCGTCACCTGCCGCCCGTTATTCGTCAATTTCCCCCAGGGTGTTGCCTTTTTGGGACTGCCAATCGCCATCATCCAGGTCATCAGCACAATGGTCGGCGCCTTGTGTGCTGGGCTTTTCGCAAACGTCGTGCAGATGAAGGTTAAAGTAGTTCCATCAAGGAAGGGGTAGTAGCACAAAGAGGTAGGCGAGATATTCATGACCATCCATCCGATAGAGGAGAGATATGGAAGCGAGGAGACGCGTAGGGTTTTCAGCGATGAGTCCAGATTGCAAAGAGCATTAGATGTTGAGGCTGCCCTAGCAAGA
>JAUWXC010000051.1 GCA_030616565.1 Methanocellales archaeon
ATTAAGTGTCACTTAATAACCTATTATCAAACGAGTAATGAATTTATCATTCCTCCAACAAACATTGCAATGACAAAGGTTCCAACTGCTCTCTTTGTGCTGAATTTATGAGCTTCTCTACAAGCGAGTATAGTTAATATAATTCCCCAAGTTCCGATTAGGAAAGCTATTGCACCAAGAGAAATGTTTATAGGTGTAAATAACTCTTTTAATAAAGGAAGCATTTGTGTAGCAAATTGTTCTGCTGCCTCTTCTGTAGCAACTTGTTCTTGCAAAAGATGAAAAAGATCAATAATTTGTCTTATGGTTCCAATGTTTAATCTTCCACCAATACCAAAAATTATCGAGGAAAAAACAGATGGTAGATGAGAGTATCCTAATGCAGAGAATAATCCTGTAAATTCTGCTTTTCCTTTAAGAAATCTACCGATGTAATAAGTAAGAACTATGCAGACCATTACATTAACAAGTCCTGCAATTGCTCCGCTAACTGTAAAAAACTCAGGTAAAAAAACCCAAGATAGAAATGGCACTGTAAGAAATAGGAATACAGCACCAGTCAAATATTCTCTACCATTTTTATCAATTTCTCTGAACGCTGTAACAGGATGCCTAATAACATCTTTTAATATGGTTATTCGTTTGTCCATATGAGTTAATTTCATAAGATTATTTAAATATCTTTCTGAAAAGGCGCCCGAGTCAAGGCGAGGAGGCGCAAAATCGTCTAATAACAAGCCTTGAGATATTATGACGAATTGACGCGCTGGTTGGCACGCTTGCCAACGAGCGCCCAACATATACGCATTTTCGGTGTCCGCAGGCAACGGAAAATGCGCTACCGCTCAATCTTCGAAGGCGGGCGAGCGATCTAAAGAGCCACTCATCAGGAGCGGGTATAGAAAGATATTTATATTAACACAAAGGATGAACGGAATACAAAATTAAGATGCGCATGATAGAAAAACGGAAGTTAAAACGGCTGGAAGATATTCTCGGGAAGATCGGCACAGTGCCGGATGAAGAGATCTTGGAAAAGTTCAAAGCGTTGCGTGAGGAGTGACTGTTGGCTGCGTCGATCCATCACAAGAGCATCATCCTTATTATCTTTATTCATATCCTAAAGCTTCGATGGGGTCCAGCTTGGATGCTTGATTTGCCGGATAAACGCCGGCGACGGTTGTGGTTAACACACCAAATGCGAGCCCCAATAGGAGTGTGCTCCACGTAACCACTATCGGAAAGTTTCCCAGCTGTCCGATCAAAAGGGATATCCCTGCTCCTAAGGCGATGCCAATTACTCCGCTTACCAATCCCAGCAAACTTGATTCGAGCAGGAATGTTAGCCGCACATCCGTTCGAGTGGCACCTACCGCCTTCATCACGCCTATTTCTCTCACTCTATCCTTCACCGTTAGCATCATGACGTTTGTAATGCCAATCCCTCCTACGAGGAGGGAAATCGCTCCAATTCCTGCTAGCGTGTACTTGATCATCGTAAAGACACCAGTGATGGCCTCGGAAAAGGATTTCAGAGTTAGGATTGCGTATGCCTCGTTCCTGTGAATGCGACTTAATGCTTTATCGACATTGTTTGCGATCTCTTCTACATTTTCAACACTGTTCGCTTTTACCAAAATCTGTGAGTATGAATCATAATCCGCCAGACCTTGCAATCCTGCGTGGGTGACGAAGAGCTGATTGTCAGGATCTCCAAATAACGAGCCTGCCCCCCATTCTTCCAGAATTCCAACGATGGTATATTCTTGTTTTTCGCCCGATTCCTCGAACAATGTTAAGTGCATTCCGGGATGAAGTTTTGCATCGAATGCAATCTCCGCTATATCGTGCCCGACTACAACACTATACACGTCCGACTTCATTAAAAACCGTCCACTCTCTATCGAATCCGCGAGAACGGCTTCTTTAGTGGGCGAGATGGAAACAACGCTTGCAGCGCTGCCCCTGTCCCTGTATTGTATGGAAGCATACAGTTGATTTCTGGGTGCTGCAGATCTAACGCCTGCTGTACTCTCTATTATGTTTATGTCCCTATCAGTTAGCTTGGCAGGCGCCTTTACTGCTTGCCTCTGAGTATGGGCCATTTGACCGCCGGGCATGACGATTATGGTGTCTAATTCCAGCTCGCCGAATGCACCGGAGACTCCTGCCTGCAATCCCTCGCCCACAGATAGCAGCACCACTATCGCAATAACTCCAATAATAATGCCTAGGCTGGATAGCGTCGTTTTGAACTTGCTGTTGGAATAATCCAGAACGACGTACTCTAGAACGTCTGGCAGCTTCACCGTTCAGACCTCTTGCGTTTCATATAGAGGTAATACGCCCCCATGATGACAACGAAAATCGTCATGATGCCGATGATCGCAGGATATGGTGAAGACGAAGAGGATTGTGGTGAATACGTATCTATTGTTAACGTTTTCAAGCCCGACTCGTACCACGTGCTACCGACTTTGTAGATCGCTTTAAAGGAAATATCTGCGCTGGTTTTGATCTCCTTTGGAGTAAGGTCAAACTGAATCGTGAACATCTCGCCAGAACCCAGGGTGCCTATGTAGTATTCTGTGGGTTTAAAGTCGACATCATCCGAGATCGGAATGACGCTGACACCTGTTACATCGTTCGATCCCACATTGACGACATCCAAAACGATCGATGCTGCTATGCCTTTTGAAATTGATGCAGGCGCATCAACTACTATCACCCTGACATCTGAACTATCTCCCACATTCACAGAGGATACTAAGTTCTCAGAATGTAGGTTGCCACCATTTTTGTAGGTTAATCCAAAAGAGATGTCCTTTGTACCAGGGGAGATGGGATTTAAGGTGAAGTTAATGGTTCTTGTCGCATCTGGCTCCATCGTGCCGATGAAGATCTCATTGGGGCTGAATTCAATTCCATCCGCTCTTGGAATGATACGTACGCTGTTAATCGTATTCGGTCTCGCATTTGCGACGTTCAATTCGATTTCAGTTGCACTTCCCCATGGAATCGTTGATGGAATATCTGATGCCAGGATAACGCTGGAACCATCGACTCTGATAGGAATCGGATATCTAACGCCCTGCGAACCGGATACATCGATCCAAACTTCTGGGAAATATGTGTCTTCCTTGTGAGGAGCTCTAAATACAAATGTCAGGTCTACACTTTCGCCTGGTCCAAGCAGTCCTACGCGGTCATGGCTTACGCTTATCGCCTCCAGCTCGGGAGTGAATAAATAAGCCCGTTGGATATTTGCACTGGTGTCAGATGCCGAATTTTTGATGGTCACCGTGACCGTTCCGACGTCTCTGGGCATCAACACTTCTGGGGAGACTTGGTAATCTGTAACCATGACTGTGGGGCTGTCTGCCGCACCCACAATCGCTGGTATGAGGAGCATCCCTACAAACAAAATACATAACAATCTAACTTTCATACTTTTCTCCTACGATCTTTCCGTCTCTTAGTCTTATGATTCTTTCGCTGTATCCTGCAATCTCAGGATCGTGTGTGACCGTTATAATCGTTCGCCCGTCATCGTTTAGCTTCTTGAATAAACTCAGTATCTCTGCACCGGTCTTAGTATCAAGGTTTCCAGTAGGTTCGTCCGCCAGAAGAATTGTCGGATCATTGGCCAGTGCTCTCGCTATGGCGACCCTCTGACGCTCTCCACCAGATAGTTCCATGGGTTTGTGATGCATCCTATCACCGAGACCTACATCTATTAGCAGTTTCTTTGCCTTCGCCTTACGCTCAGCACGTGATAGCTCTTGATATATCATGGGTAGCTCCACATTTCTAAGTGCATCCATCCTGGGGATTAGATTGAACGTTTGAAAAACAAATCCAACCTCTTTCCCTCTTAAATGTGCGAGCTCGTTGTCTGATAATTTGTTGACATTTCTGCCCCTGATGATGATGTCGCCGCTTGTCGGGCGATCTAGGCACCCGATCAGATTCATCAGCGTCGATTTTCCAGAGCCAGACGGTCCCATTATCGAGATGAATTCGCCATCATTTATTGTGATATTCACATCTCTTAATGCCGGCACGTCAACAGTCCCCATACGGTATGTCTTATCGACGTTGACCACATCCACGATGGTTGTCATAGTACCATGCTTACGAAGTTGTAAATCGTGTCTAGAACATATAAGCCAACAGGAACTCCTACGACGATCGATGCGTTCTTGACGGCCATTTTTCTTGCATTTTTAACTGCGAAAATCCAGATGTATCCGCTCCACAGGGTGCATAAGATTCCGATTATCTGAGACATTAACAAAAATGGATTATCTACCATCATTTGCATCATACTTTGTTGCATCAATTGCGGGTCTTGTAAGGAGAACTCTATTGAAGGCAGTATGCTATACCACACCAGCAAAGCAACGAAAGAGCTGAAGATCATCGGCAAAAATCCATAGCCAACGAATTCAAACGTTCTTTTGAAAGACCCCTCCGAATCGAACAGGCACGAAATCAGGTAGAACACTCCTGCTAATATCAACCAATACAAGAACGCGCCGATCAGACCACCGACAGCGCCAATTGCGGCACCAGCAGCCATAAACGGAGCGATGTCTGGTGGAAGCGATGCCATGACTTTGTTCATCACTAGTATGCTTGATGCTGCAGCAAATATTCCATTTATCAGCACTATCAAGAACGGCATCTTCAAACTGACTTTTTCTTCTGACTTTTCACCAAAAAACCAATCGGGATTGAACAATACTCTTTCCATACTATCACTTCTTTATATTACCTTTACTTCCTATATATCACCTACGCGTTACCTCCAGTGCATCCTATTGGGCAGAGCTTTCCAATTCATCAACGAGGATCTTTCTTTCATCTGATATTTCCGTGATCGGCCTGGTGTCTTCTTTTTCGAAATACCATTTGTACTTGCACCTTCCCATGAAATAGATGTCATTATCGCAGAATTTACAACTTCCCTTTGTCCTTTTGAAGTGTTTGATGTCCTCATCATAGAGCAGGTTCCCATTGAGATATTCCTCGTAGAGTGCTTCTACTATCTTGTTCCGGGCGTCCAGCTCACGGTACAAACCGAAAGCACCCGTGGGGTGCGGGGAAAAGATGACCCTTATCCTTTCTCCCCCAATTCTCATCGTATAGTTGTTTTTGCTCAGGATGTCACGGTAAGTCTCCGTAGGATCTGGAATATTATTCTCATCGAACGCACCGTAAAAGTTTGCGACGAAGCTTTTCATAATCGCTTTTCCGAAGAGGATTACTACCTTTGGCATGCTCTGTACGAACTGTTTGAGGAAGAACCTCCGCTTGTGGTAGCACTCTCCGATTATTCCCTTTTCAGTCTCTCTGTCCATGTTCCAGCGTGGTGAGTGGCAGGCCACAAAATTATAATAGGATACGTCCTCACCCAAAGAGAGCTCGCTATCGGTTATACCCATTCTCTCCTGCAGGGCATGGAGTATCTCTTCATATTCCCTGTACATGGACACGTATGCCTTTACTAGGGGGATGGGCTGGTTCTCCTCAAACTCCGCAGTGCCGTTGGTGAGGTGTTCGTCATAATATCCCCTTTCTATGGTGTGTTTGAATGTCGTCCTGTACCTGAAATGCCTTGCATACTGCTGAACGTCATCAAAATATGGGTAGATCCTCCGTGGCTGCGTCACCGCTCGTAGATTTGGGTTCAGTCCCACCGACATTATGGGTGACTTTCTGCACCCAGAGAGAAGTTCTGGAATTTGATATCTTTCCCCCACGTAAATGGAATCTATTTCGCCCGTCTCCACCAGGGGCCATATATCCTCAACGGCAATGTCGTATGCATGGAATGGCCC
>JAUWXC010000054.1 GCA_030616565.1 Methanocellales archaeon
CTATGGGATTGGACACACTTCCTATCACGAGGTCTGCGAAGGGTTTTCCCATGGCTTTTGCTGCATCTCCCATCCCAACGATCGAGAGGAGGAAAACGTATAAACCCACAATGAAAAGGAGTGCTTTTTTTCTATCCTCTATACTACTACCTCCCGATGAAGCTACAAATCTATCTCATTTCCCCTTCTTCTCCTCTTTAATCAACTGATACACGTGTTCTTTGAAATTCGTTTTCATCAATTGCGCAAGGGCACCGGTAACGCTGGATGCGAATGATATCAGGTCAGCATCGGTAATGATGCCAACCAATTTATCGCCCTCGACGACGGGTAATCTTCGTATGTCTTTCTCCAGCAATTTTTGTGCCGCGCTCGATAGCCTTTCATCCGGTTTTATGGTAATAAGTGGTTGAGACATTACATCCTTTAACATCACTGAACTTGGCGCTATGTCCTTGGACATGAGCTTTTGTACCAGGTCTCGTTCGGTCACGATGCCGATAGGCTTGTCGTTCTCGATTATTACCAAGCTGCCTATCTTGTGTTTTGTCATCTTTTGTGCTCCTTCCGACGCCTTCATGCTGCCCTCGGCTGTGATGACGTTTGGGGTCATGATATCCCGCACAGGCATCTTCATTGTCATTCTGTCCAAGCACTTAAAGCAATACATCTGCTCGGACTCAATCGGTATGGGCGCTCCACAAAATGCACAGATTCTTCCCATATTTTCACCTTTCCTTCATTGAAGTATTATCTTGTTTTGTGTTATATACTTGATGTGAGCTGTCGCTTTAGAAGAAAGTGTTTTATAATCTGATGCCCTATTAACAGCTGGTATTATGGTAAAAGAAAGTAAAGCGAGGGATCGCCTTTTACTACATTGAGTCGATTCGCAAGGGTATGCATAAAAACATTAGGATATTTGATACCACGCTCAGGGATGGGGAGCAAACGCCTGGCGTATCTTTAACATCTCATAACAAGCTCGTTATAGCGCATCAGCTGGATAAACTGGGCGTTGACATAATCGAGGCTGGTTTTCCAATTGCATCAAAGGGCGAAAGGGAGTCAGTGAAAAAAATCGCTCATGCCGGGCTAGGTTCAAAGATATGCGGGCTATCCAGGGTGACCAAATCAGATATCGATGCATGTCTGGATTGTGAAGTGGACATAGTTCATACTTTCATCCCAACCTCGGACATCCAGATCAAGTACACGATCAAGAAGAGCAGGGAAGAGGTGCTGCAGCTTGCGGTAGATGCGGTTGAATACATCAAAAAGCACGGTGTAACATGTCTCTTCTCTGCCATGGATGCTACCAGAACCGACATGGATTACCTGCTCAAGGTCTATCAGGGCGTTGAAAAAGCTAGCGCAGACATCATCAACGTTCCAGATACCGTGGGCGTGATGGTGCCATCGGCGATGTATAAATTCATCAGCAAAATTCACGACGCAGTAAAGGTCCCCATCGACGTACATTGTCATAACGATTTTGGGCTGGCTGTAGCGAATACTCTTGCCGCTGTTGAAGCGGGGGCGCAACAGGTTCAGGTGACCGTCAACGGTCTTGGCGAGAGGGCGGGAAACGCCTCCTTGGAAGAAACGGTCATGAGTCTTCGTGCCATCTACGGTGTCAAAACGAACATCAAAACCAAGTATCTGGTCGAAACCTCACGGCTGGTGGAGCGTCTGTCTGGAATTCACATACCGCCGAACACGCCTGTGGTTGGGGAGAATGCCTTCTCCCATGAATCCGGCATTCACACACACGGCGTGCTCAGGAGGGCAGAAACTTTCGAGCCTGGCGTGATGACGCCTGAAATGGTGGGGCACAAACGTCGCATAGTAGTTGGAAAGCATGCCGGGAAGCATGCTGTGAAGAAAACGTTGCACGAGGTAGGATTGAGGCCGACGGATGCCCAGCTTGATGAAATAATGCAGCGGATTAAGGACCTGGGCGACAAAGGGAAACGCGTGACGGATGCAGACCTTTATGCGATTGCTGAGACCGTCATGGGCGAGGTAGCCAAGGGGGAGCAGGCGATTGTGCTGGAAGAGGTCTCGGTTATGACCGGCAGCAAGATCACACCTAACGCTGTAATCAAAGCAAAAGTTCACGGAAAGCAAAAAAGAGGAAGCCAGACCGGCGTTGGGCCGGTCGATGCTGCGCTGAAAGCGGTGCAGACCATTCTTGGAAAGAAAGCCAAAATAAAATTACGGGATTTTAGACTCGAAGCCATTACCGGCGGCTCTGATGCGCTGGCTGAGGTGACGATCGGCGTAGAGGACGAGAAGGGAAACATCATCACCGCAAGAGCCGCACGCGAGGACATCGTCATGGCGTCTGTCGAAGCATTGGTAAGCGCGATAAACCGGCTGATGCTGAAGAAACGATAACACTTAGGACATTACCCAGCACCCTCTTTCTTACCCAGGGATGCCTTAATCTGCTCCTGGAGTTCTTGGAAGCGTTTTTGAATCCTCTCTTCCTGCTTTTCAAGCGTTTTAAGCCTGAGCGTCAGCGTCTCCTTTTTATCCACTAAATCCTCCTTCACGGTGCCTTTTTCGGATTTAATCAATAACTGGCCGACGCCCTTGTAGATCGCTGCGTCCTTATCCATTTTCTCCAACTCTTCCAACGCCTGCTCGGTCTCGCGGAGCATCAACTCCATCTGCGTTTTTTGCGTGTACATTGCCTGTGCCTGTTGCTGCATCTGTTGCAACTGCGCCAGTTGGTTTTGAACCTGTGGGGGTAATTCAGTACTCACTCTATCACAACATCCTAATTGAATTAAGATGACTTAAAAATTGTGAAGATGCACAATCCTTAAGTAATATGTATTTCAGAATTTGTGATAGATCACAGCAAAAATCGAAGATGACCAAGAATGAACCCCGGACCATTACAAAAGATTATTACAAAGATCAGAGCGTTGATAAACGGATTGGACGCTCTTTTCGGTAAAATTTTCCCGAGGTCATAATCACATCTTTGCCATATCATGTGCGATATTGACCAGTCTCAGCCACGTGTTCAGCGCTGCCCTAAGCGAGGCGACATCGTTTGCCTCTACGCTGAGTTTAATCATGCTGCCCTTCAGCTCTAAAGTAACACCAGACCGCAGGGAGGGTGTATCCTCCAGCTCCGGGCATAGCGAGCGATACACGATATCGGCATATTCGCCTAACTCAATCTCGAACACAGACAAAATCATTCGGCCTTAACCCTTTTGATGATGGTGCCCCTTTCTTTCAGGAGTACCCTATGCCCACAGTATGGGCACCTAACGCCACCATATTCACTATCGATTTCTACAACTCGCTTGCACCCGGTGCATTTATACACCATGCTCCCCCTCCTCTGCTTCGCTGGCAGGTTTTTGGATTCTTCCTGCTGGCGTCCGGGGCGCATAGGTACCACCAGCAAACGTGAACTTGCATTTTACACAGTGCCAGATGCCTGCTCCAATCCTCGATACAGATGTGTGGCCGCATTGCGGACATCTGTGCGGCATGCGCCCCCGCTCTTCGATGCTTGCTACCGTCTTCCTGTCCTTTCGACCGTATCTGGGACCGAAACGACCGGTGGACCCACTTTTCTTCGACTTACCCATTAACCCTTCCTCTCCAGGAACTTCTTTCGTATCTCTTTTGCTTTATTGGATGCCATCTCAATCGCTTGATATATTTGCTCGGAGGTGAGCATGCCCGTTCCACTTTTCTGCATCCCCGATATGGAGCCATCCTTGTTGAAAATTATCGTCAGTTTCGCGGGTGTAATTTGCTCCTCCTCTAAACCTGGATCGAGCAGGAGCTTGCCCCCCATCTCCACGACGGTGACGGCTACCGGCAAATCAGCCACTGGTAGCTGGCCATCCTTACCCATGTCATATCGCTCATTTGGTAACTTGGCATTTGACAGTGCCGCAATTGCACCAAGCGCGGCAGCATCTATCAGATTGCCATCATGGTCCAGCACATGCATGTCGATGAATACCATCCAGACCTTAACCCCTTCCTCGATGCAGAGATTCGTCAGATCTAGTGCGCCAGATTCCCTGATACCCCTGTCAACAACTCTTGCTAATTCGATCGCGCCCTCCCTTGGCGGACCCGACTCAAAGGTAGGAGATGCAAGTGGAACCAACTCGGCGTTTGTGATGATGACCCCTTTATCCGGCGTGTCTGGAAAAGGCTCACCAGGTTGGATCTTCACGCCTACAAGCACCTGGGTGTTTCCGATTTGAACGCGTGCGGACCCCTCGGCTCTGCTTATCTCCCCAGTCTCAACGGAAATGTCCCTGTACTGGTCAAGCGCCCTGCCGTCCACCCGCTCGCCTCTTTTTGCCAGATCATACATGTAGTCCTTTCTGATTTCAGCGACGATACTCTCGTTCATTGTTTCCCCTCCACGCCATATTTCGCAATCAACGCCTGTCGCTGCATCTCGTAGATTTGTTCACAACCTTTCTTGGCCAGCTCGAATGCCTGTTTAAATTCGTCTTGAGTAAAATGACCATCCATTTGCAATAGCGTGATCCTGTCTGGCACCACCATCGCGATTGGCATATCCGCCTCCCCGTAGTTGTCCTCATCCTTCATGGGGTCGAGGGCAATGTGTCCATCTATTTTTCCAACCGCGCAAGAGGATACCAACCCCTTCATCGGAATGCCCGCATCTGCCAATGCAATCGACGCGGCGTTGATTCCTGCAGTTCTGGTCCCTGCGTCTGCTTGCAAAACTTCCACGAAAATGTCTACCGCCGCTTTGGGAAAGCATTCCTTGATGATGACGGGTTTAATCGCGTCCCTGCTCACCTTGGATATCTCAACTGAGCGTCGGTCTGGACCAGGTCTTTTTCTCTCCTCTACGGAAAAAGATGCCATGTTGTATCTGTATCTGACGATTGCCCTGGTAGCCTCTTGAAGATGGCGTGGATGGACTTCTCTTGGCCCATACACTGCGGCCATTATCTTGTTCTCACCAAGCTCCAGGTAACATGAGCCATCTGCTCTTTTCAAAACGCCTACTTCAATCTTGATGGGCCTAAGCTCATCCATTTTTCTTCCGTCGAGACGTTTTCCCTTCACTATGAGTTTTTCAGGTTTGTCTTTCATTTTCGTTCCTCTTTGCATTTTCTATAAATTCTTTAATCCTATCTGTTAATCCAACTGTGTGTGCCTCTTGTTCAATTTTCAGCAGAGCCCCGGAAGCAAGATTTGCCATGTCCTCTCTGCCATCAATCCAGATGCGCCCATTCTGACCGACAAAAATGTCACAATTTGTCTCTCTTTTTAGCAAATTTATCATCGATCCTCCCCGTCCTATCACTCTGGGAATTTTGGTGTGTGATATCTCAACTACTCTGCCACTTCTAATGACTCCTCCCTCATCTTTCATGGTGAGGGCTACTCTCATGGTTACATCCACGTCCATCACCTTGGCGATAGTCAAATCTCCTATACTGAGATGCTGATTTGCGTCGCCAGGGTTTATTCGCTCTGGATGTTCTGAGATGTGTAAACGTGCTTCATATGGTGAGTTGATGTCGACCGTCCAACTCGAAAAACTTACATCTATTATCTTTCCAATCACAACATCGCCACTGCGCGGCATGTATTTTCCAGTTAGCGGTACCACTATGATTTTCTCTCTCCTATCTACAACCCCGTATACTGAGGCGTAAACCTTCTCATCCTCGATATATGTGCCCTCCCCGGCCAATCTAACGTCACCAGAA
>JAUWXC010000064.1 GCA_030616565.1 Methanocellales archaeon
AGCAAACTACAGCCGCGCACTCTAACCAGACTGAGTTAAGGCGGGTTCATGGGATAGTAGCAACGATTATACTTATCCTTTTCCGTCAATAAATGTTATGCCTCCAACCATAATTTAAATTGCCCCAACCCAGTCTCAAAAACACCGCCATACACCCCCCTCACCTAAAACTCATCATCCTGTGTATAACTTCTTCCAAATCTCAGCGCGAGCTCTGCCTTCATCAGCTCCCGTCCCAGATATGCGGCATGCTCGGTCAAAGACACTAACCCCAAGTCTTGTATGGTGTCGAAGATGGCCTTGGCACTCGTGCCAGTTATGGTCCTGTTCTCCTTCTCGTGCCTGGCGATGATTTTTTCGTTCTGAAGCGTAATCCTGAAATATCCCTTGGGGTCTTGCGCCCACTCAGTATGCAGCGTTGCTTCGACTGGATTTTCGACCTCCATTTTATCTTCTCTACGTCTTTTCTCCTTGATGATCAAGAGATCTAACCCCAAATCCTTGGGAGCGGTGCCCCTATCCCTGGCGAGTCCCATCATATGGGCAGCGGTCTTCAGCTCCTTAATACTCCCCTTAGCTTTATCGCTATACTGTGGTGTGAACAATATGCTGGCGCCCAGCTCCATGGCTATGCCTGCCAGGGTTGCGTTAATACCGATGGAATCGGCATCCATCAGTTCTGTGATGTTCCCCACGCCGAAGAACAGCGGCAAATCGCTTCCTTGTCTGAATTTGTGATAAGATGTTAGCGAATTAATGAATCCATGCCCTATGGGAGCAAGAATCGGGTCTGCGATGATCTTCTTGATTCCAATTTCCCGCGCCATCTCTATGTTTTTCCACAGGCTCTCAAAATCATCATCCGGTATTACCACAGTCGCTATGTCCTGGGACGCGACTGCCCAGCCCACTGATTTGACGTTGTTGCTATTCAAGCTGAGCACCATATCCGCGCCAGACTCGACGCCTGCCAAAATCAGATTGGGATCTAGAGTATCGATGCTGATTGGAACGCCCAGAGAGGAGATGGTCTCAACAGCATGCCTTACTTCAGCAGGAGTGGCATCCGTGGGGATTCCGAGATCGATGATGTCTGCACCTTCATGTAGGTAATTCTCTGCAATCCCACAAAGTTCACCCTCCTGCAATAGTGTCGCATCCACGATTTCACCCATCACCTTCATCCTGGAGTTGCCACCGATTTTTACGTTTTTGATAGTGAACTGTGGCGTTGCACGCTCTTCCAGCTGATGAACCCTTTCCAGCGCATCGCTACGCTTTTTACTGGATAACAATTGGCACGCAGGTGTCGTATGCGAAAATTCAATGGCATCAGCATGCTTCAGCACCCAGCCAAGGTCGCACGCATGTTTGGGTCCCAGCCTTATCTTGGTGCCAAGTTCTTTTTCAAGGGATGCGAAATCACCTGATGCCAGACCAGGGACCAAGACCAAGTCGTATGAACTTATGTTTCGAATCGTTCGTAATAGCGAGGGCGTGATGAGCGCAGCTACATCTACATCTAACAAGAGGACATCAACCTTATTGCCAACCGCTCTTTTTACCGAGTCATACGCTCTGCGCCCGGTCGTTACCAAAACTTGCATATTAAGGCTTTATATCTCATCTAAAACAAAACGTTATTGATATCATGTTGCGATTTGATTTGCATGTTCACTCGAATTTTTCGCGCGATGGATACGACTCAATAGACCCGATCCTCAAACGCGCTAAGGCGATTGGATTGAATGGCATCGCAATAACCGACCATAACACGATTGAAGGTGGATTGACCGGGGTAAAAAGGGCAAAAGCTCTTGGACTGGATTTGATGGTGGTTCCTGGAGTCGAAGTCTCCACTGCTGAAGGTCATCTCGTCGCGCTGGGCATTACCAAGGATATCCCCCCAGACTTGCCCGTGGATGAGACGATCAAAATCGCAAAGGACCTGGGCGGAATCGTCATCGTACCCCATCCATTTCATCCGTTCAGACACGGGTTAGGTCATGTCCCAAAGGGTGCAGATGCCGTCGAGGTGTACAACTCCCGGTGCATCACAGGGTATTCGAATGGGCGCGCAAGGGATGCGGCGACACGCATGGGTAAAAGCATGGTCGCCGGCTCAGATGCGCATACCGTAGCCATGGTAGGGTATGCGATAACCGAGATAAACGCAAAGCCGCTTATGAACGACGTTCTGGACGCGGTCAAGGCAGGAGACACTAAAATAAGGGGAAAAAGGATCCCACTGCATATATTTGCTAAACAAAGTCTTAGGAGTGCACCGCGCCGCATGCATCGATTTATTTCAAAGCACCGTTAGAATCTCGCTCGGATGTTCTAAGACGTTGATGCCGTTCATGGAGCGCAACGCTTCTACGTTGCGTATGTCAACATCGCGTATCTTAATCCTCACATCTCCGCCCATGATAGCATCGTACGGGCAGAGATCAATGCAGACCCCGCACCCGGTGCATTTTAACAGGTCAATCTGATCCGAGATTGCGTGTTCTGGGCATGCATCCTTTGGCGGGCACACATCGCACTTCTTACAAAGCTCCCTGTCTATGTGATATGGAAGCGGTGATTCCGTCTCGCCACTTATGTCTACTGGCACTATGTACACCGGCGTCTCACTTTTGTTGGCTTGCGCAACTACATTCGTGATAAGAGAATCCGCAACCCCATGCACGATTTTTGCAACCGTGTTAGATGTTGCAGGTGAGATGACCAATGCATCATATCTCCTCATGAGAAAGCGTCCAGTCTTAGGAAAGCTCTTGCCCGCTTCACTCTCCAAGAAAATCTCTTCTAGATATTCTCCGCTGGATATTCCTGCCAATTTGTCAAGCAAGCCATACATGCGCAGCACTTCTTCTCCTGCACGCGACACGAATGTCGTGATTTGATGTTTCTGCGCAAGCGTCTTGGAAACTTCGTAGCTCTCCTTCAGAAAATGTCCTGCGCCCGTAACACCCCATACGATGTTCATTGAATTATCTCCCTCAACTTTTTCATCGCCTCTTTTTCTCTACAACCACCACATTTTTTCACGATATCTTCGTAATGCGCAATCCATTCCAGATACTTTTCGTCCTTCATAGCCAGATACCGCGTGGTGTGTATCGTCGCCTCGATGATGGCATTGGTGCCCCTGCTGATCGCCTGCACTCTCTTTCGAAGAATCCTGCCTTTTATGGGATGCAAATGTATCAGGGTATTATCTTGCTTATCCTTCTCGCACTCAAATGACACCCAAGCGTCTGCGCATCTCAGCACTGGCAACTCATCAACTGTATAGAACTCCCTCTCATCCAAATCTCCTAGCGCGGATGACACGAACAACAACGGATCGCTCACGACATTTGCAACAAGTTTTTTTGTCGCATGAATGTTCGAATGGGTGTGAGTATCAGGATATATTCTGGCGCATATCTTTTTATCAGATATGATGCCAATCGGCGCAGCGTTTGGCATTCCCTCCTTTGACATCGTGGTAGCAATGACCTCTGATATGCCATCCTGGATGCCAAAATCACGCAATTTCATCGTGCTCCTCCAGAAGATGCACAAACAAGGAGGCTGCTATGATGTCTGCCGTGGTACCTGGATTTATTCTCTTACGAATCAGTTCATCGTCAAATCGGCGTACGGCATCGATACTCTGCTCTTTTAGCACCGTAGATGCCTTTCTGCTGACCTCTTTTGCTACCGATGACCCAAATTTCTTCTGAACCAAGGCGTCAGGCTGCTCTGCGAGGAGCGTGAGATAGGTATACACAATGGCATCATTCGTGCTCATCTCTTTTACTTTTTCTGCCAGCATCCTGGCACCAGCAAACGTCCTTGAAAAATCACGCACCCATTCCTGCGCAATTCCATCTCGCTCTGCAGATATCTGCATGATGTCGTACAGCGTCAGTCCTCTTCTCCCAATCTCGTTGGTCGAAGTTGCGTCATCCACGCTCAAATCATCAACGCTCCCTAGACACACATCAACGCATTTGAATGCTTTATAAAATTCGATTGCATCTTCGGCTGTAGTTTTTTGCATGATCTCATTTACTGCGCAAACATCTCCTCTGCCGGCTGCCATGATCAACGGCATTACTAGAAGAAACGTGCCGAAATGCGTGTTCCTGCCGCCGTTCCATTTTGTACTTTCCTCGACAGCCTCCTTAATCAGCGACCCCACCTTATCATTGCTCATAGCAGCCCTCTCGAACACAGGCCCAACACCGATCGCGGAAACCAAAAAATGTCCATACGTAACGTCAGGAAAATCATGGTCTCTATCAACGTTGCCAGGCTTCGGCGTAGCAGAGACTTCCAAGATCATGGCGATTTGGGCGCATCTGGCGATGTGTCTCGGATTCATGACAGCCTCTATCTTCAGAGTGCGCATAATCACAAATATCTTGCGCAAATGTTAATAGATGTTGGAAAAATGTGAAAAAGGAGGTGAAAGAATGGTAAAGACGTTCACGCTGGTGAATGCTGAGGTTGGCAGGGCAAGAGATGTGTATGCAGAGCTCAAAAAGATCGGTGCAGAAGTGCATCCACTGTTCGGCGAATTTGACTTCATAGTAATGGCGGATTCGCCTGACCTGAGAAGCGCAGCTGCAAAGATACTCGAAAAAATTCAGTCCGTAAAGGGGGTGGCACGAACAAGGACGCTCGTTGGAGCAGAATTATAAACCAACGAACAAACGCTGCGCCAAGTATGGTGGTAACCCCGCGCTAACGGTCTTGGATGCAACCTCTTCGATGTCGTACTTGATTCTGTGCATCGTTAGCTCCCCCGACTCTGTGTCGAAGGTTGCGTACGCTGCCCTTGGATTTCCATCTCTGGGTTGACCTACCGCTCCAGGATTGATGATTTTTCTGTCATCAAGTTCAAGACTCCACTGAACATGGGTGTGACCCAGAACCAGGATTTTCTTGCCTACTTGGTCTAAGAATCCGCTAAGTCTTTTGGGGGATGCCATCGGATACACATATTCATCTGGATCAGAGGGGCTTCCGTGAACTATAGTTATATCTTCAAAAGTGAGCTGCTCTGGAAGCGTTTTCAGGAACGTCATGCTCTCAGGTGAGAGATTGTCGCGTGTCCATTCTATTGCAGACGCGGCGAGTGGATTAAACCAGCTCGTATCGCCGGTGATTACAGCAACATCATGATTCCCCCTGATCGAGGTTATTTTGTGTTTCTTCACAGTCTCAATGACTTCGTTGGGATAAGAATAATACCCAACGAGATCGCCGGCGCATAAAATCGTGTCAACATTCATGTGTTCCAGAACGGCAATAAGCGCAGGCAGGTTTGAATGTATATCTGCTA
>JAUWXC010000018.1 GCA_030616565.1 Methanocellales archaeon
AGCCACTCATACGTCCTTCTAATTCCATCCTCTATGCTGACCCTTGGGCGCCATCCCAGATTTTTAAACCTGGAGATATCAGCTAGGGCGGACTCGACATCTCCCTCCCAGGATTGACCTGTATACGAGATCTCTGGATTCAGTTGCAAAATATCGAGGATGATTTCCACAATTTCGTTCACGGTCGTGGAGGCACCGCTGCCAATATTATACGCCTCTCCAGATGCGCCCTTCTCATGGGCGATTAGAAGGGCATCGATTGTATCCTCGATGTAAACATAATCCTTCCTCTGCAGCCCTGTTCCGATGACCTCTAAATGTGCAGGGTCGCGCTCCAGTTTCTTGAACAAATCATACGCCACGCCCTTCCTGTTGCCAGGACCATATACGTTGTACAATCTGAGTATGACTGTATCCACACCAAAGGTATGATGAAATGCAAAGCAGTACAGGTCGCCTGCTGCCTTGGATGCCCCATAGAATGAGATTGGCTTCAGCGCTTGAAACTCATTGGTTGGCATGTCTGCAAGCCCATAGACCGTGGAGGTGGATGTATAGATGACCTTGGCACCCAGCTCTTTTGCAGCGAGGAGCACGTTGAAGGTGCCCTCTGCATTTGTCTTGAAGTCGTGAAGTGGGTCCGAAGTCGATTTTGGAACAGAAGTCTGGGCTGCGAGATGAAACACGCTCTCGCATCCATCCATGCTTTTGCGCAGGTTCTCCATATCAAGTATGTCGCCCTGGATGAATTCAAAATTGGGGTCAGCGATCGACGATTTGTTTAGGTCATATCCCCTCACCTGAAACCCCTCATCTAACAATCGCCTGACCAGATGAGTGCCGATAAACCCGCTGCACCCCGTGACCATCATCTTCTTTTGCAAATTCACCCACTCACCCGTTTAACAAGTTCAACTCCTTCTTGCAGCAACTCCTTTGACCTCTTCTGTGATTTTGACTCCGCGAATATCCTGATGATAGGTTCAGTTCCCGAAGCGCGAACCAGCACCCAGCCATCATCATACCAGAGCTTTACGCCATCGGTCGTGTCCACTTTGCCCCTGGCGATATTCTTGACCTTCTGCATCACATCGTTTTTATCTTCAACCCTCAATTTCTCCTTTATGTGGTAGTATCTGGGAATTTCATCCGCGAGCTGTGACAGAGTTTTTCCGGCGCATAACATTTTGAGCATTTTTGCCGCTGCTACGCCACCATCTCTGCAGTACTGGTGCTCTGGGAAAATCAGACCGCCATTCCCCTCGCCACCGAAAACCGCATCCAGCTCGAGCATCTTTCTCGCGACGTGTATGCTTCCCACTGGCGTCCAGACGATTTTTCCGCCTTCCCGCTCCACCACATCAGCGACGCATGACGATGAGCTTACGGGCGTTACGATGATGCCCTTCTTCCTTTCCAGCGCGCTTTTCGCGAATATCGCAAGCAACACGTCCTCGCTGACGAATTTGCCGCGTTCATCCACAAAGACAGCCCTGTCAGCATCACCATCATGAGCAACACCGAAGTCTGCCCCGCTCTTTTTAACCGTCGCCATTAGACCCCCTAACACATCAGCGGTCGGTTCGGGAGGTCTCCCTGGAAACGTTCCATCTGGCTCCGCGTTTATTTCAATTACCTCGCACCCAAGTTCACGCAGCAAAGAGGACGTTACACCACATCCCGCACCATTCCCCGGGTCCACGACCACCTTGAATTTTTTACCTCGTATATTTTCGACATCAATCAGTTTTATGATGCCTTCTTTATAACCTGGAACTGCATCGGCTGCAGTCAATTCGCCGGTCCTGCTCCACTTAACCCTCTTGAACTCACCCTTATTGTAGACCTTTTCAACCTCTTTCTCTCCATCCCTGCTGAACTCCATGCCCGCGTCATCTATAAACTTCAGGCCATTGTATTCTTTAGGGTTATGCGATGCCGTTACGATAACTCCAGCATCTGCGTTGTGCTTTACATAATACTGAATCGCTGAACTGGGTGCGATGCCGAGGTCGATGACCTTGTTTCCAGTCGCCAATAGGCCAGAAACGGCAGCGTTCTTGAGCATCTCACCCGAAACTCGCGTATCTCTTCCTATCGCGATATCCCCGCCATGTAGCGTTCCCAAACTTAAGCACAGTTTCAGCGCGATCTCAGGCGTCAGCTCTTCATTTGCGATGCCCCGAACACCATTCGTTCCAAAAGTTGGTCTCCAGCTCATGCAAGTAATTAATACCTGAACCCTTATAGATAATTTTGCTGGCATGAAGACGGATTATATCACGGAAAAAATGGATGAAATTAGAAAAGCAATTGCGCAGAAGGGTGCCGTCTTAATTGCATTTTCGGGGGGAGTTGACAGTTCTGTCGTAGCCTCCCTGGCTTACAATGCCCTAGCTGAGGGAGCATCAGCTATCACGATTGACTCAGGATTGTTATCTCCCCGGGAGCTCGAAGATGCGAAGAATATCGCCACCAAGATAGGAATCCCGCACAGGATTATGAGACTGGATATGCTCGCTCACCCAAAATTCGTGGAAAACCCCTTTGATAGGTGTTATCACTGCAAGAAGCGCATGCTATCAGGATTGCGGAAGATTGTGGACGCGAGCATCATCATCGTGGATGGGACCAATGCATCAGATCTTGGCGAGGATCGTCCCGGTCATAGAGCGCTGAAAGAATACAATGTTTTCACACCCCTGCTCGATTTCGGCGTATCTAAATCAGAGGTCAGGGAGATGGCCGCTCGCTTGAATCTGCCCAACGCGAACAAACCATCCATGTCCTGCCTGGCCACGCGCATACCCTATGGGCAGAGAATCACTAAGGAGAAAATACGCCAGATAAGAGCTGTGGAGCAATTGTTGCGAAGTAAAGGCATCGCCGATCTCAGAGTTAGGCACCATGGTAATTTAGCATGTATGGAGGTGTCTAAGGACGGTATGCAAATCATTCTAGCAAACACAGAGGAAATAGTAAAAAAGTTCAGAGAAATTGGCTTTGAACGCATCTCACACAAACTGCGGGTGTAAATTAACTCGTAACATATTTCTTATCTCAGAACACATCTTCAAATCTCATGTACGATGTCATGTTACTCAGGAAGGATTTCCCGGTTCTGGAGCGCGTCATCTATCTCGACAGCGCCGCCACATCGCAGACTCCAGGTCCGGTCGTGGAGGTGATGAACGAGTATTTCTTCAACTATACTGCCAACTATGGGCGCGGAGCATATGGGCTCGCAAGGGAAACGACTGAGAGATATGATGAAGTACGGAAGCGAGTTGCGAGATTCATAGGCGCAAAGGAGCATCAGACGATTTTCACCAAAAACGCAACTGAAGCCATAAACATGGTTGCTCTCGGAATAAAATGGTCAAAAGGCGATCATGTCATCACGAGCATTCTCGAGCATCATTCCAACCTGCTTCCATGGCTCAGGCTCCGCCCCAAAGGCGTTGAAATAAGCGTCGTTGAGTCTGATCGACAGGGCATTCTAAGCCCGGGATCGATAGGAGAGGCGATTACAGAGCGCACGAAATTGATCGCGATCACGCATGTCTCAAACGTCTTCGGTTCGATCCAGGATATCCGAGAAATTGCAAAGATCGCACATGAGAACGGCGCAACACTCCTGGTGGACGGGGCGCAGTCCATAGGGCATATGCCGGTGAACGTTGGAAAACTGGATTGCGACTTTCTGGCATTTTCGGGTCATAAGGGATTATTGGGACCTCCTGGCACCGGCGTGTTATATGTTAAGCATCCAGAGCGACTCGAGCCCGTATATTCAGGGGGCGGAGGCGTCAAATCGGTCACCAAAGATTCCTTCGAACTGGACGAATCGCCAGTATGCTTCGAACCTGGCACGCCTAATATCCCAGGGGTAATAGGGCTTGGCGCTGCCGTAGAATATGTGGAAAAAGTTGGCATAACTGACATAGAGCATCATGTGACATCGCTGGCGCGAGATGCAGCATCCCGGTTAGCAGAACTGCCAAACATCGAGGTGTATGGTCCGCTGGAAAGGGCGGGGCTGGTCTCATTCAACGTCGCATCAATGGACTCTCATGACGTATCGATGATACTTGATGAGCATGGAATTTGCACGAGGAGCGGGCATCACTGTGCCATGCCTGCGTACCAGTTTTTAGGCATTTCCGGCTCTGTTCGCGCATCTTTCGCACTCTACAACACGCAAGAAGAGGTGGGCGCGCTGGTGGGTGTGATCGAAGAAGTCACCAGAACCTTGACATAGGGTAAAACTTAATATTTGCGGTTTAGCATCTCCAAGGGGTAAAAATGGAAACAGGACAAATAAGGATGTGCCCCACCCATGGATATTTCAGGGGCGAGAAATGCCAGTGCAACCAGGTTGGACGCCACATCTTGGATGAAAGAAGGACGACCCAGCTCGGAAAGATGGTATCCGGTGCGCTACGACATTTTCCAGAAAAGTTGCATCTTGAGATGGACAAACAGGGATGGGTGGATGTGGAATCCTTAATCACCGCACTGGAAGACAGGTACAGGTGGTTTTACAGGGAATATCTTTTCGCGCTGATCGAATCCGACGTTAAGGGGAGGTATGAAATAAAAGAGGGCAAGATCAGGGCAAGGTATGCGCACTCCGTTAACGTCGATCTAGATTTCCCCTCCAATGAGCTGCCAGAACTGTACTACGGCACGACAGAGGAAGAGGCGGACAGAGTGCTCGAGGTTGGGCTGAAGTCCGTCAATCAGAGATATCTTCATTTAAGCACCAGTTTTGACGAAGCGATCAGGGTTGCGAAATACAGGACCGAGCAGCCCATTGTGATCATCGTAAATGCCAAACAAGCACAGGAAAACGGAATCAAGATAATGAGCGTCAGTGACCAAATCTGCCTGTCGGAAAATATTCCACCCACATTTTTAGAAATCATCTCTTAACGAGCTGGACAAGTTCGTTTTCCTGCACGTCAAACTCTACATCTAAAAACTGCTCCACCACCCAGATATTCGTTTTCGTGTGCACTGTAAGTTCTCTTGTGGTAATGCTTGCGCTTCCCCCCGCGAGCGCCATATATGGTATGAGTTGGTCCGCGAGATGCACATCAACGCTCGCACCCGAGCTTAGCTCTATTAAAAGAGATTCTGCCGCCTCTTCACCAACCTTCTCGGCAGGCTTGCCTCTTTCGCCGATCGCGCATCCACCGATGTTATCACACCAAAGCGTGATACCGCTGCCGGTGGATTCGTAGTTGTTGGTCTCGACTGATATCGAGGCATCGTATCCTGCATCACTTAAAATCCGTCTGGCAGACGTTGCTTGCCTGAGCGCAACATGCTCTGGTAGACGCGAGCTATGCGAGATGCCCTTTATTAGAACCTTTTCCGGAGGTTTAAAAACCACTCCCCTTAATTTTGAAGGATGGATGACGGCTCTGACAAGACCTCCACCGCGTGGGTAGTACCCTCTCCGGACAACCTCGACCTCGGCGTCATAGCCCATTTTGGCTATTGCCGGCAGAAAGACGTGTCTTAAATAGTCAATCGATGGTGCCCATCTGACGTCAGTCCCCCCTCTTATGCTCAAGAAAAGAACATCCTCTGCACGTGTGGCTGCAGGCATGATGCACTGTAAAAGAAGGGGAATGCTGCCTGCTGTGCCTATGTCGATTTCATGTTTACCCCCCTTAATTCCCTTGGGGGCAAACGTGACCTCTGTTGATCGTAATGTCAATCCACTGACATCTGCATCTGTCAGCGACGATACGCAGCGCACAGCCTCCAGGTGCTGTGGAGCCAACCCAGGTTTCGGTCTACTTGCTCTTATGTTTTTGATTTTGACCTTTTTTCCTGTCAAAGCTGAAAGCGCAATCGCGGTCCTGAGAATCTGCCCCCCGCCCTCTCCGTACGAGCCATCTATTTCCAGCATTGCGCCCTACTCCAGAATGCATCACTTAAGCGCCTCTGCTATCAGCGGCGCGACGCTGACGACGCTTACGCCTTTTTCGATGGTATCCGTCGCAATGATCTTCTTTGCGCCTGTCTGGAATAGTCTGCCAACCGCATCCCTCACGAGTACGGGGTGTACGCAGGCCACGTAAATGTCGCTCGGTTTTTGTCTTCTGAGTAATCCTATTGTCTCTATCATCGTTCCGCTGGTTGAGATCATGTCATCTATTATGACGACATCCCTGTCTGCGACGTCAAGGTGCTTTGCCTTTATCTCCACCTTATCACCACTCAGCCGCTTCTTTTCCAAGACATCAAAATCGATGCCGAGGTTTGAGGCAGCGGATTCAGCCAGTGCCTTTGCACCATCATCAGGCGCGATTATGATGGGATTGTTAAGCCCAAGGGAACTGACATATCTTCCGATGAAAGGCGCCGCATCCAGATCGCGTGCATTTCCGCTAAAATACTTCAGGATGGACTGATTGTGGATGTTCACTGTGAAAATTTCATCTGCATGAACGGTTTTTGCTACTGCCCTTGCGCTTATTGCCTCACCAGGGTGCGACCGGCTGTCCTGGCGCGCGTATCCAACATAGGGTATTACCACCCTAACTCGCTTCGCCTCCTCGCATGCATCAATCAACTGCAGCAGGCGAACCCAATCACCATCCGTGACGGCGCTCTGGATTATCAAGATGTCATCGATATCACCCAGCACGCGCACGTACGACTCGCCATCAGGGAACCGTTTGTACTCAACCCCAAGAAGTTCGCAGCCCAATATGGATGCAACCCTGCTTGCGAGCAATTGTGATGCTGGACCGCCAACGATTTTCACGTCAATCCCTACACATAATCGTCTTGATTATTAAAAAGCTTGGGCTCTTTAATGCACAATAATGCACAATATTATAAACAAGGTTATAAACAGGGCGTTCAATAAATTGATGTCATGCCAGAACTTGCGATCATCGGTGGTGGACTCGCCGGGGCATCGGTTGCCTCATACGTTCGCGAAAAAGACCCCAATCTGGGGATAACGCTTTTTACCAAGGATCAATACGTGGCTTACTCTCCACGCGACATCCCCTTTGTTTTGTCTGGTGACATCGCATCTTTTGAAGACCTGATGGTGCATGATTTCTCATACTACAAGGACAAGGGTATTGATCTGCGCCTCAACACAGAGATCACTGCCATCGATCTTGAGAATAAATCCATCATCGTCGAAGGCGAAAGACTCGGTTATGATCAACTCGTGATAGCGACCGGCGTCATTCCCGATATTCCGCAGATACCAGGCATCGACAAAAGGGGCGTTTTTCTCATTAAAGGCATCGGGGACGGCAAAAAGGTCAAGGAAGCCATGAAAAGTGCAAAAAACGCTGTGGTAGCAGGCGCAGACCCTGTAAGCCTTGAAATCGCATCGGCGTTTCTCACCTCTGGAATCAACACCACGGTGGTGGCACCCTCTCCATATCTGCTTCCTCAGTATCTCGATCCAGACATGACGGTCATCGTTCAAAATAAACTAGAAAGTTTGGGCATGAAGGTCATCACGGGCTCTCCGCTTGGCTCGATTAACGGCCCCGGGCATGCGGAATTTGTTACTGTTGGTAAAGAGGTAATGCCGGCGGATTTGGTAGTCATGTCCCCTGGCGCAAAACCAAACGTCAGCCTTGCTAAGCAGGCGGGCATCAAAATTGGCGAGACAGGGGGCATTCAAGTTGACCCTTCAATGCGCGTAACCAAGAGCGCGAGCGTATATGCAGCAGGGGGCTGTGTAGAAGTCATCCATCACATAACGGCTCGCTCCACACTCAGCATGCTTGGAGGAACAGCTGTTCAGCAGGCCAAGGTTGTGGCAGAGAACATCTGTGGAGGAGATGCAACATTTGATCCAGTTGTAAACCCTGTCGTATCGGTGATCGCAGGTCTTCAAGTTGGCTCGGTGGGACTTACCTCACATGCTGCCAAGCAGGCAGGGTTGGCGCCAATTGAAGGAAAAGCGCAGGGATTGACCAGAGCTCACTGCTATCCAGGTGCCAAGAAGATTTACGTCAAGCTGTTATTCGAAGAGGAACGATTGATGGGGGCACAACTCATCTCAGAGGAGGGCGTGAAGGAAAGAATTGATGCGCTATCGTTTGTGATTAAAAGCGGAGCGACATATGAGCAACTGCGGCACATCGAGACCTGTTATGCGCCTCCGGCATCATCAGTAGTGGATGTGCTAACGCTTGCCCTTGAAACCTTTAAGAAGTAGATATATCGGCCAGAAAGATATTATATTTTAGATTGCAATCTTAAAGAGGAACAACGATGGATGACGTTTTAGGTGGACTGGAAATAACTGTGACCAGCGACATCAAGGTGCCCGAGCTTTTGGTCGACCAGGTCATAGGTCAGGAGCACGCGGTCGAGGTAGTAAAAAAAGCGGCCAAGCAGCGCCGCCATGTGATGCTGATCGGGACACCTGGGACGGGCAAATCGATGTTAGCCAGGGCTATGGCTGAACTTCTCCCAAAGGAAGAACTGCAGGACGTTTTGGCCTATCACAATCCAGAGGACTCCAACAATCCAAGGGTCAGGGTCGTTCCAGCCGGGAAAGGAAAGCAGATCGTCGAATCCCACAGGGCAGAGGCACGAAAGAAAACCCAGATGCGCAGTCTGATGTACATGCTATTCGTCATGGCGATTATCATGTATGCTGTCTGGAAAGACCAGTTGCTCTTTGGGATCATTGCCGCTGTCTTCATCTTTGTCGCGCTCAGGTATGTTACACCAAGAGAAGAAGCACTCGTTCCTAAGCTATTAGTATCAGGCGAGGGCAAAGATACTGCTCCGTACATCGATGCTACCGGCTCGCATTCAGGTGCCCTGTTGGGGGATGTAAGACATGACCCCTTCCAGTCAGGAGGACTTGAGACACCATCTCATGAGAGGGTGGAGGCAGGAGCCATTCATAAGGCGCATAAAGGTGTCCTCTTCATCGATGAAATTAACATCCTGCGACCCGAGTCACAGCATAGCCTGCTTACCGCTTTGCAGGAAGGCGAATATTCGATTACCGGACAGTCCGAGCGCAGCTCGGGAGCGATGGTAAAAACAGAGCCGGTGCCGTGCGACTTCATCATGGTGGCTGCCGGCAATCTTGACTCAATAAAAGGGATGCATCCCGCGTTACGTTCCAGAATAAAGGGATATGGCTATGAAGTCTACGTGCGGGATACCATGGATGACACACCAGAGAATAGGCGCAAGTTGGTCAGATTTGTTGCGCAAGAGGTGGAGAAAGACAAAAAGATTCCTCACTTTACTGTAGATGCGGTTAAGGAAATCATCTTAGAGGCAAGGCGGCGCTCCGGTCGAAAAGGTCGGTTAACCCTAAAACTGAGAGACCTCGGCGGATTGGTTAGGGTTGCCGGTGATATTGCCAGAGCAGAAGGCGTCGAACTCACAACAGCCGAGCATGTTAGGAAAGCCAAGACGATGGCCCGTTCCATAGAGCAGCAGGTAGCGGACAGGCATCTCGAGCAAAAAACTGATTACAAGATGTTCAGAAGCAAGGGTGCGGAGATTGGCAGGGTTAATGGACTTGCTATCATCGGTGGCGACTCAGGGGTGATTCTCCCCATCGTCGCAGAGGTGACGCCTGCTCAGTCAAAGGAAGAGGGAAAGGTCATCGCCACCGGTCAGCTTCAGGATATAGCCAGGGAGGCGGTGCAAAACGTCTCGGCATTCTTCAAGAAATTTACCGGTCAAGACATCTCGAACAAGGACATTCATATCCAGTTCATTGGAACATACGAGGGCGTGGAAGGCGATAGTGCATCCATATCTGTTGCTGCAGCGGTCATATCCGCACTCGAGGGCGTACCCATCGATCAGAGCATTGCGATGACCGGCTCTTTATCCGTTAGGGGCGAGGTATTGCCAGTTGGGGGGGTGACGTATAAAATCGAGGCAGCCGCTCAATCTGGTATTAAGACGGTATTGATTCCCAAGGCGAATGAGAACGACGTGCTGATCGAGGACAGATACAAGGATACGGTCAAGATCGTTCCTGTGGCGACGATCAATGACGTTCTTGAGTGTAGTCTTGTGGGCAGGAGAAAGCGTGGGTTGCTCAAGCGTCTCGAAAAGTTCGCCTCTGAAACCAAG